>NZ_JBQYLP010000032.1:0-71574 GCF_052683555.1 Burkholderia sp. BC1 | reverse complement strand
GGCCGATCATGAACTAAGATTGAAACCGGACCACCCTATGGGGTCAGGCCAGTTGATGATGCAGTCCGCATGCTCGATCGCGCGATGCACGAAATCGCCGTCGGACAATGTCGCATTGCCGAGCCACAGCGGATGCGTCTCGTCGATCACGCCCTTGCCCATCTGCGTCGTGAAGAACGGGATGCCCGTCTTGTCGACGAATTCGAGCAGCATCTTGCAGGTCGTCTTGCGGTTGCCGCCCGCGCCGATCATCAGCAGCGGATGACCCGCGGCCTGGATCGCGTCGACGGCGTGCGCGACCGCCTTCTGCTCGGCGATCGGCCGCCGGCTGAAGCTGCGCGGGATCGGCTTGCCGTCGCCTTCCTCGTGCGCGATGTCTTCCGGCAGCTCGAGGTGCGCGGCGCCCGGCCGCTCCTCCTCCGCGCGCCGGAACGCCTCGCGCACCGCCGACGGAATATTGCCGATCGACACGATCTGCCGCGTGAATTTCGTCAGCGGCTGCATCATGCCGACCACGTCGACGATCTGGAAGTGGCCCTGCTTGCTTGACTTGATCGGCTTCTGGCCCGTGATCATCAGCATCGGCATCCCGCCGAGCTGCGCATAGGCGGCGGCCGTCACGAAATTCGTCGCGCCGGGGCCGAGCGTCGCGAGACACACGCCGGTGCGGCCCGTCAGGCGGCCGTAGGTCGCGGCCATGAAGCCGGCCGCCTGTTCGTGCCGCGTCAGCACGAGCCGGATCTTCGAGCGCCGCAGCGATTCGAGCAGATCGAGGTTTTCTTCGCCGGGGATGCCGAACACGTACTCGACGCCCTCGGCCTCCAGCGCCTTCACGAACAGATCCGATGCTTTCATGGGGACTCTCGGTTGATGCCGCGCGCACGGCTTACGGACGCGCGACGCTTGAGACGGCGCGCGCCGGCCTACGGCGCGCGAACGTATTACCTACCGGATACGAACCACGGGCACTGCCCGCCGCGCGGCGCGCGGCGGCGCCTCCGGACGGGAGGCGAACGGACCCGCCCGCGCGCGACACGCGGACGGCAAAGCCGTTTTCGATTGTAGACGCTATCTCGAAACGACGACGTCGACGTGAGCGGCACCGTCCCGCACATCGGCCTGACGGCCGAATCGGCGCCATGACCGCGCGCACGGCCGTACTGTGACGCTCCAACCTTCGGATGAGGATGTGAACTGTGGTTGACAAATTACCTGTGATGCCTTACCTTGCTCCAACGTTCAGCATCCGGACGACCGCCGTGTTCGACGCGTGGTTTGCCGGCCTGCAGGACCGCACCGCGAAGCGCCGCATTCAGGCGCGCATCGATCGGCTGTCGATGGGCAATCTGGGCAACTGGAAGTCCGTCGGGTCGCCCGTCTACGAGATGCGCCTCGATCACGGCCCCGGCTATCGCGTGTACTTCGTGCGGCGGCGCACGATATGGGTCGTCCTGCTGTGCGGCGGCGACAAATCCACGCAGCGCGACGACATTCGCGCCGCCCATGCGATGCTCGAGCATCTCGACCTGGAGTAACCGATGAGCAAGATCAGCACGCGGCCGTGGGATTCGGCCGAACACCTGAAGACCGACGACGACATGGCCGAGTATTTCGAAGCCTGCCTCCAGGAAGGCGGCGACGATCCGGCATTCATCGCGCACGCGCTCGGCGTGATCGCGCGCGCCCGCGGCATGTCGCAGGTCGCGCGCGATGCGGGGCTATCGCGCGAGGGGCTGTACAAGGCGCTGTCGCACGACGGCAATCCGAGCTTCGGCACGATCCTGAAGGTGATCAAGGCGCTCGGCCTGCAACTGCACGGCGCGAAAGCGCACGCCTGATGCGCGCACCCGCGCGGCGCGGCGCGCGGCCGCGTCAGTGCAGCCAGCCGCCGGCCCAGCGCGGCACGAGCGACACCAGATACAGCCCGAGCCCGATCAGCCCGCCGACCAGCGTGCCGTTGATGCGGATGTACTGCAGATCCTTGCCGATATTCAGTTCGATCTGCCGCGACATCTCGCGCGCATCCCAGTTGCGCACCGTATCGCGGATATGCCGCATCAGGAAATCGGCGAAGTCGGGCGCCATCTCGTGCACCGCACGCTCGACATGCTCGTTCAGCGACGCGCGCAGCGCCGGGCTTTCCGCGAGCCGCGCGCCGAGCCAGCCGCCCAGTGTCGCGGCCTGCCGATGCAGCGCCGAATCGGGGCGCGCGAGATCGGCCTTCAGCCATGCGCGCAACTGCACCCACAGGTCCTTCAGATAGGCGTTGAACGCATCGCCGTCGCGGATGTAGCGCTTGATTTCTTCGCCCTTGTCGATGAACGCGCGATCGTGCTTCAGACGCTCCGTCAGCGTGTGCACGATGCGGTCGAAGCGCTGACGCAGCTCATGCTCGGGGTCGGCCGCGACCGCTTCGAGCACGCGGCTCACCGCATTCGCGACGAGCTCGGCGCCGTTTTCGCCGAGCCAGTGCGTCGGCATGATCTTCTCGACCTTCGGATATTGCGTCTTCAGCCATTCGACGATGAAGCCCGCGATCACGTCGCGGTTCTCGTCCTTGCCGAGCACCGCGACGATCTGCGCGATCGCATCGTCGAGCAGCGCCTGATGGCGGCCGTCCTTCGTCAGCGTATCGAGGATCGCGCCGGCCGACTGCGACAGGTCGATCCGGTCGATCGCCGCGCGGAACGCGTCGTGCACGAACGACTGGATGCGCGCGTCGTCGGTCATGTCGAGCGCGAAGCTCATCAGCTTCGTCGCGTAGCCGCCGAGCGCCTCGGTATTCGTCGGCTCGCCGAGCCACGCGCCGAGCCGTTGCGCGGGATCGTGCTGGCGGATCTGCGCGGCGAGCGCGTCGGGGCCGAGAAACTTCTCGCGGACGAACACCGCGAGATTGTCGGCAATCTTGTCCTTGTTCTGCGGAATGATTTCGGTGTGGCGCGACACGAACGGGATCGGCACGCGCCGGAACAGCGCAACGACCGCGAACCAGTCGGCGAGCGCACCGACCATCGCGGCTTCGGCGACAGCCTTCACGCCGTCGATCCACGGGCCGCGCGGCAGGAAGATCGTCGTGACGAACACCGCGACGGCGGCAAGCAGCAGCCACAGCGCGCGGCGCTTGCTGCGTTTCAGTTCAAGGGCTTTGTCTGACGTCATGGGCAACGGGCAATGCACGCGATGCCGCCAATATGCACCGAGTCGGCCGTTGCCGCCAAATGCGCCGCACGCGCCCATGCCGCCACGCATGCGCGCGTGCGACCGTGCGCCCGTTACAGAAACGCTTTCAGATTCACGGCCGGATCGGCAAGCCGCGCCGGATCGGGCGTCGCGCCGGCCGCGATCAGCCTGCGCGAAGCGCCGATGTCGCGCCCCGCGTTCGCGGCCGCCACCGCGACGATCCTGCCGTCGTGCGCGAGCCCGAACGCGGTGAATGCGCCGCTCGCCGGATCGCCGCGTACGACGATCGCGTGCTCGCTGCCGAACAGCCCGAGCATCTGCAGATTGCAGTCGTACTGATCGGACCACAGCCACGGCAGCTCCGCGTACGCGTCGTCGGCGCCGAGCGCGTTCGCGGCCGCCACGGCCGGCTGATTCTCCGCGACCTGCCACGACTCGATCCGCACATGGCGGCCGAGCAGCGGATTGAAATGCATCGTCACCTCGCCGGCCGCGAAGATCGCGGGATCGGCCGTGCGGCAGCCGGCGTCGACGCGTATGCCGTTGTCGACGTCGAGCCCCGCCGCGTGCGCCAGTTCGACGTTCGGCACGACGCCGATGCCGACGACCACCACGTCGGCCTGCACGTCGCCGCCATCCGTGTCGACGATCGCGCCGCCGCCCGCTGCGCGGCGGACCGCACGCGGCGGCGTCGCCAGCTGGAACGCAACGCCGCGGCCGTCGTGCAGCTGCCGCGCATAGGTGCCGACCACTTCGGGCAGCGCGCGCTGCAGCAGCCGCGCGGCCGGATCGATGACCGTCACGTCGCAGCCGAGCTGCCGCGCGGCCGCCGCCACCTCGAGGCCGATGAAGCCGCCGCCGAGCACCGCGACGCGACGGCCGGGCGCGAGTTGCGCGCGCAGCGCACGCGCGTCGGCGACCGTACGCACGTAGTGCAGCGCGACGCCGTCGTCGACGGGGCCCGCGAACGGGCGGACGCGCGAGCCGGTCGCGAGCACGAGCCGCGCGTACGGCACGCTCGAACCGTCGTCGAGCCGCACGCGCTGCGCGTCGCGCTCGATCGCATCGACGCGCGTGCCGAGCCGCAGCGTGATGCGCTGCGCGTCGTACCAGCCGGCATCGCGCACGAACGCACGCTGTTCGCCGCCGTCGCCGAGCAGCGCGTCCTTCGACAGCGCGGGACGGTCGTACGGCAGTTCGCGCTCCGCGCCGATCATCACGATGCGCACATCGGGATCGCGCGCGCGCAGCGCTTCGGCCGTGCGGCGCGCCGCATGGCCGGCGCCGACGATCACGAACGGATCAGCCGACATTGACTTCCACCTGTCCGTCGACGATCCGGATCGGATACGTGCGCACCGGCTCGGTGATCGGCGCGCACTTCGGCGCACCGGTGCGAATGTCGATCAACCCCTGATGCAGCGGACATTCGACACAGCCGTCCTCCACATAGCCTTCGGAGAGCCGCGCGTGGCCGTGCGAGCAGAGGTCGTGCATCGCGAACAGCTCGTCGCCGATCCGGAACACCGCGATCGGCTTCTGCCCCGCGACGCGCGCCGCCGGTTCGTCTTCGGAAAATTCGTCGAGCGTGCCGAGCGGATGCCACTGGGCGAGCGTTGCTTCTGTCATGTCGTTTCCTTGCTGAATCAGATCGGGGTCGCGAGCAGCGTCTGCACGCGCGACGTGTCGTAGATCACGCGCTTCGTGCGGTAGCGCCAGCCTTCGGGGGTACGCACGACCGTGTCGTAATACTTGCCGGCCTGATATACGTTCGATTCGCCGTTGCTGCGCGTCTGCACGACCACGTAATTGCTTTCGGTGTCGATCTCGCCGTCGCGCTGCGCGACGATCGTGAGGCCCGACGTCATGTGCCGGTACGTATGCTCCTCGTAGATGTTCGCGTGCCGCAGCGACACGACGCGATCGCGCAGCATGCGCCGGTTCGTGCAGTGCACGATGCCGACCGGCAGCCCGAGATCGGCGTTCTCCTTCGGCACGATCTCGTACGTGCAGTCCTCGGTGAACATCTCGGGCCACTGTTCGAGGCGGTTGTTGTCGAGGTGGCCGATGTAGCGGTTCTGCAGCATGTAGATCGCGAACCACGTGTTCATGTCTTCGGTCAGGTTGTCCATCATTGCGCGCTCCCGATTCAATAGCCCATCAGCTTCTGGTAGCCGACCCAGAACTTGCGGATCAGGCTTTCGGTGATCACCGTGTCCTGCTGGTCGGGATTGCCGCGCGACATCTCGATCACCGACGTCGCGTCGCCGTCGCGCACCGTGCCGCGCTGCACGAGCTCGGTCGCTTCGGTGTCCTCCATCGAGATGTAGCCGGCCGGCCCGACGAGGTTCGCCTGCTTGATGCGCAGCGCGCGCAGCTCGGGCGTGTCGTCGGTGTAGCCGAAGAAGTGGAAGATCAGCTCGAAATTGTCGGGCCCCTTCGGCAGGATCTGCCGCGCGACCAGCGTGTTGTGGATCTGCTGGATCACGAGCTGCGGAAAGATCGGCTGAATGTGGTTCGTGCAGTCCTCGTCGTATTCCGACACGAGATCGAGGATCGATTCGTCTTCCAGATGAAAGCCCTCGTCGAACGACCGGATGTTCTGCTGCTTGTAGGCGGCCGACGTGTCGTCGCCCGTCTTCGTCACGGTGATGATGCTGTGCAGACCGTGATTCGCGTCCGGAATCGAGCGCGCCTTCATCCCGACGCGGAAGATGTTGAACGTCGTATGGAACAGATGCAGCATGCTCGCGTGATACGGATCCTTCACGTTCTCGAGATAGAGCTTCCAGTTCGACTTCGAATACTGGCGCGTACAGCCGAGATACTCGATCGGCTTGTGGAAGATCCGGTCGATCCACGGACGCATCTGCTCGCCGAGATAGTCGGGCAGCGGCGCGACCTCGTCGCTGAACGTCGCGAACACGAGCCCGCGATAGCTGTCGACGCGCAGCTGGCGCAGCCCGTGCTGCTTCGGATCGAAATCGGCCGGCATCCCGGTCATGCCCTTCTGGCCGCGCCGGAACGGCACGCCGAGCAGGTTGCCGCGGTTGTCGAAGCTCCACTGGTGATAGACGCACGTATGCGAACTCGCGTTGCCGCGCGCCTTGCGGCAGACCTGCGCGCCGCGATGCGCACAGCGGTTCACCCAGGCGGCGAGCGTGCCGTCGTCCGTGCGCGTGACGACGACGGGCGTGTCGCCGACGAACGTGCTCTTGAAGTCGCCGGGATTCGGGATTTCCGCTTCCAGCGCGACGAAGTTCCAGGTCGGCCCGCGGAAGATGCGTTCCTGTTCGCGGTCGTACACCGCGCGCGAGCTGAACACCTTGTACGGCACGCGCGAGCCGTCGTCGTGCGGGAAAACCACGTCGGCGTCGTCGCGCGCGGCGAACCGGACGGGCGATTCTGTCTGCTCCATGTCGGACTCCTTGTCGATCCGTGTCGTTGACTCCATGGAGCGGATTTTTGAAACGCTAATATTCGGCGTCTATCCGGAAAGTGCGATTGCGGCGGCGCAGTATCCACTTTCGGCGGATTTCTGCGCTAGCATGACGCACACACGATGCCGCGCACGGTCGCGACCGATTCGTCCGACCGATGCGCACGTCCCCACGAAGGCCCGGCCTATGTCCCCAACGCCGTTCGAGCCGCTTGCGCTGCGCGCGCATCGGCTGTTCGAATCCCGCGATCTCGACGAAACGCGCGAGCGGATCTCGCGCGTGATGCAGCCGCATGCACTGCTGCCGAGCGGCCGCGTGCGCGGCGCGTCGCATATGGATTTCGTGCGGCTCGGCGGGCTCGGGATCGGCACGATCGCGTTCGGCGACGCGATGCGCGTGCAGGTCGACGCGGTCGACGGCTACTACCTGCTGATGTTCTGTCTGTCCGGCCACGCCGACGTGCGTGCGATGGGGCGGCAGCTCGGCGTCGATGCGCAGACGGGCGTGCTCTGCGCGCCGGGCGAACGCTTCGATGCACTGCTGTCGGCCGATTGCGAGCAGTTCGTGCTGCGGATCGACGCGGCGACGGTGCGCACGCTGACCGGCGATCCGCGTGCGACGCTCGATCCGGTGCTGCACGTCAGCGACGCGGCGCTCGCCGCCTGGCGCGATCAGCTGATGCTGGTCGCGCGCTCGCCGGACCTGCTCGAACGCGCGCGGACGAATCCGCGCGTCGCGTCGCAGCTCGAGCATCTGCTGATCGATCTGCTGATCGAAGGCCACCCGCCGTCCGTGCTGCCGGCGGCACGCCACGATCCGGTGCCCGGTTTCGTGCGGCGCGCGCAGGAATTCGTCGATGCGCACTACGCGCAGCCGCTGCAGCTCGCCGACATCGTGCGCGCGGCCGACGTGCCCGAGCGCACGCTGCGCGATGCGTTCCTGCAGTTTCGCGGCACGAGCCCGATGCAATACCTGCGCGCGAAGCGCCTCGAGCATGCGCGCGAGCTGCTGCTCGGCGCGACGCCCGAGCGGCGTATCGCCGACATCGCGCTCGACTGCGGGTTTACGCACCTCGGCCGGTTCGCGCTTGCGTATCGGGAAAGATTCGGCGAATCGCCTTCGGACACGCTTGCCGGGCGGTCGTAAGCGCCGGTGCACGCTCCGGCGCCGGGAGGCCCGCGCTCAGGCGCTCAGGCGCTCAGGCGTCTCATGCGCTCAGGCGCCGCCGCCATGCGGACGCATGCGGGATAGGCCGTTAGTTGCGAACCTGCGGGCAAACGATCGAACGATCGACCGCCGCTACGCATGCCCGGCCGGCACGATCATCTCGCGCGCGATCGCGCAGAACTTCGCGGTCGCCGCGCTTTCGCCGTGCAGCCGGCGGCTCATGATGATCGGCGACGTCGCGACCGGTTCCGGCAGCCGCCGGTAGACGACGCCCTTCACGCGCACGCCCTCCACGCTCTCCGGCACCAGCGACACGCCGACCTTCGCCGCGACGAGCCCGAGTGCCGTCTGCAGTTCGCGCACCTCGTGCACGGCGGCCGGCACGAGCGCGCCGTCGCGCAGCGCGGACAACTGCTGATCCGCGAAGCTCGGCCGCGGCGTGCTCGGGTAGACGATCAGCGTTTCGTTCGCGAGGTCCGCGAGCGTCAGCGGCCGGTCGGGGTCGGCGAGCGGATGACCGACCGGCACCGCCGCGATCAGCTTTTCCTCGATCAGCGCTTCGCGCACGAGCTGGTCGTCGTCGAAGCGCAGCCGGCCGAACCCGACGTCGATCCGCCCGCCCTTCAGCGCGCCCAGTTGCTCGAGCGTGAACATTTCGACGAGCGACAGCTCGACGTCCGGCTGCGCCTCGCGAAACGCGCGGATCACGTCCGGCAGCGCGCCGTACAGCGTCGACGGCACGAAGCCGATCACGATCCGTTCCGACAGCTGCGCGAGCCGCCGCGTCAGCGGCCCGAGCTCGTCGGCCTGCTCGACGACGCGCCGCGCCTGCGCGTAGAACACGCGCCCCGCGTCGGTCAGCTTCAGCGGCCGTGCGCCGCGCACGAACAGCGGCAGCCCGAGCTCCTCCTCGATCGCCTGCAGCTGGCGGCTCAGCGGCGGCTGCGTGATGTGCAGCCGCTCCGCCGCGCGCGTGATGTTCATTTCCTCGGCCACGGCCATGAAGTACCGAAGCTGGCGCAATTCCATTTCATGCTCCGAAGGTATGGAAGTAGTCGGAAAGAGTGTTGGACGCGGCCCGGCGCGTATTCCTACCATGTGCACCGACAGGAGGAATCGCATGATAGCAACAGCCGCCACGATCGAAAGCGTCGAGACGCTGCTGGTCGACGTACCGACGATCCGGCCCCACAAACTCTCGGTCGCGACGATGAACTGCCAGACGCTCGTGCTGGTCCGCATACGATGCACGGACGGTATCGAAGGCGTCGGCGAAGCGACGACGATCGGCGGGCTCGCGTACGGTGAGGAGAGCCCGGAAAGCATCAAGATCAACATCGATACGTATTTCGCGCCGCTGCTGCGCGGAATGGACGCGACGCGTCCGGGCGCCGCGATGGCGCGCGCCCGCAAGCTGTTCCAGGGCAATCGCTTCGCGAAATGCGCGCTCGAGACGGCGCTGTTCGATGCGCAAGCACGCCGCGTCGGCGTGCCGCTGTCCGAGTTGTTCGGCGGCCGCGTGGCCGATGCGGTCGACGTCGCATGGACGCTCGCGAGCGGCGACACGAAGCGCGACATCGCGGAGGCCGAAGCGATGCTCGATGCGCGCCGCCACCGCGCGTTCAAGCTCAAGATCGGGTCGAACGCGGTCGACGACGACGTCGCGCATGTGATCGCGATCAAGCGCGCGCTCGGCGAGCGCGGCGACGTGCGCGTCGACGTGAACCAGGCATGGACCGAAACCGATGCGATCCGCGCCTGCGCGCGGCTCGCGGATGCGGGCGTGAGCCTCGTCGAACAGCCGATCGCGGCGAGCAACCGGGCGGGCCTGCAACGGCTCACGCAGCTCGCGCACGTGCCGATCATGGCCGACGAGGCACTGCACGGCCCGGTCGACGCGTTCGCGCTCGCGCAAACACGCGCGGCCGACGTATTCGCCGTGAAGATCGCGCAGTCGGGCGGGCTGCAAGGCGCCGCGCACGTCGCGGCGATCGCGTCGGCGGCCGGCATCGATTTGTACGGCGGCACGATGCTCGAAGGCGCGGCCGGCACGATCGCCTCCGCGCAACTGTTCAGCACGTTCGCTTCGCTGAAATGGGGCACCGAGCTGTTCGGGCCGCTGCTGCTGACCGAGGAAATCCTCGTCGAACCGCTGCGCTACGAGGACTTCAAGCTGCATCTGCCGGCGACGCCGGGCCTCGGCATCGCGTTCGACTGGGGGCGCATCGAGCGGATGCGGCGCGCCGCCCGCTGATTCCATACGACAACCGAAACCGGAGACAGAGATGACCCGACAAGAAATCGACGCCCTGCTGAAGACCTTCGACGATGCCGCGGAAAAGCCCGGCAATCCGCGCGTGCGCGCAATCGTGAACCGTATCGTCAAGGACCTGTGCTACACGATCGAGGATTTCGACGTGCAGCCGAGCGAGTTCTGGACCGCACTCAACTATCTGAACGAAGCCGGCCGCGAATTCGGGCTGATCGCCGCGGGCCTCGGCTTCGAGCGTTTCCTCGACGTGCGGATGGACGAGGCCGAGGCGAAGGCCGGCATCCGCGGCGGCACGCCGCGTACGATCGAAGGTCCGCTGTACGTCGCCGGCGCGCCGGAGTCGGTCGGCCATGCGCGCCTCGACGACGGCACCGATCCGGGCCAGACGCTCGTGATGCGCGGCCGCGTGCTCGGCAGCGACGGCGCGCCAATCGCGAACGCACTCGTCGAGGTCTGGCATGCGAACCATCTCGGCAACTACTCGTATTTCGATCAGTCGCAGCCGCCGTTCAACCTGCGCCGCTCGATCCGTACCGACGCGGAAGGCCGCTACAGCTTCCGCAGCGTGCTGCCGGTCGGCTACAGCGTGCCGCCGGGCAGCAAGACCGAGCAGCTGCTCGATCAGCTCGGCCGCCACGGCCATCGTCCTGCGCACATCCACTTCTTCGTTTCCGCGGACGGATACCGTAAGCTGACCACGCAGATCAACATCGAAGGCGATCCGCACATCTGGGACGACTTCGCGTTCGCGACGCGCGAGGGCCTGATTCCGAAGATCCGCCAGGCAGAAGGCGCGGAAGGCAAGCCGTACGGGATCGACGGCCCGTTCGCGCTGATCGACTTCGATTTCACGCTGGTCGGCGCGCGCGACAACGTGCCGACCAGCGACGTCGAACGCGTGCGCGCGCACGTGTGACCGGCGTCGTCCCGCGAACCGACAAACGGAGTACAGCATGCTGTTTCATGTGGAAATGAAGGTCCGCCTGCCGGCGGATATGGACCCGGTCAAGGCCGCGACGCTGAAGGCCGAGGAAAAGGCGATGTGTCAGCGGTTGATGAACGAAGGCGTGTGGCGCCATCTGTGGCGGATCGCCGGGCAGTACGCGAACGTCAGCATCTTCGACGTCGACAGCGTGCAGCAGCTGCACGACGTGCTGAGTCAGCTGCCGCTGTTTCCGTATATGGAGATGGAGGTACGCGCGTTGTGCCGCCATCCGTCGTCGGTGCGCGACGACGATCGGTAAGCGCGCGCGTGTCGCGGCCGTCGTTTGACGGCGGCACGCGACACGCAAAGGGCAAAGGGCGAACGGCAACGGCGACCTGCGAAAACGCGCGGGTCGTTCGTGCCGTTTTTGCGTCGTGCGGCGCGCGTATCGCGCTCGTGCACCGCGCGATGCCTGCGCGCCGCGCGATGCGCGCGCTACGCCGCGAGATGCGCCGCAAAGCCGACCTTGCCCGGCGCGATGTCCGGCTTCAGCGTCAGCGCGGGGATGTCGTAGTCGCCCGCGTTTTGCCGGCGATACGGAATCGGCGGCGTCGTGGCGAGTTCGTCCAGACGCTTGCCGAGCGCGGCGCGCGTTTCCGCGAAACGCGCGTCGTCCATCCGGTGCGTCTGATAGATGACGAACGGCGGCAACACGTCGAAGCCCGGGTAATAGAGGATGCCGTGCTGGATCGGAAACAGCACGTCGTCGATCGGCCCGTTGATGCCGCGCGCGCTGTAGTGCGATTCCCATCCGCCGGTCGTGACGATCAGCATCGCGCGCTTGCCGGCCAGCGAGCCTTCGCCGTAACGATCGCCCCAGTGCCGGTCGGAATGCTCGCCGACGCCATATGCGAAGCCGTACGCATACACGCGCTCGACCCACCCTTTCATGATCGCCGGCATCGAGAACCACCACAGCGGGAACTGCAGGATCACCGTATCGGCCCACTTGAGCTTCTCCTGCTCGCGCGCGATGTCTTCGCGCTGCGTGCCGGTCTCGTAGGCGCGCTTCGAGTCGAGCGCCGGATCGAAGCGCGCGTCGTGCGAGCGGTCGATCATGTCGTTTGCGTCGAGCGCGGGCTTCCAGTTCATCGCATACAGGTCGCTCACCTGCACCGTATGCCCGGCTGCTTCCAGACGCGCCACGGCAAAATCGCGCAATGCGCCGTTCAGCGAACGCGGCTCGGGATGTGCATAGACGATCAGCACGTTCATGTTCGGTCCTCCGTCGGTTTAATGGACTGCAGGATGCCGATCGCGCAGGTATATTGGAAATGAATTTCCGATATTCCAGGTATAGCGATGACTAATTTGAGGCGACTCGACCTGAACCTGCTCGTGACGCTCGACGTGCTGCTCGCCGAACTCAACGTGACGCGCGCGGCCGAGAAGCTCAACCTCTCGCAGCCGTCGGTCAGCGTGCATCTGCAGAAGCTGCGCGATACGTTCGGCGATCCGCTGCTGCTGCCGGGGCCGCGCGGCATGCGGCCAACCGCGCGCGCGGAAGCGCTGCGCGAGCCGTTGCGCGACGCGCTCGAGGCCGTCGAACGCGCGGTGCTGCCCGCGACGCCGTTCGATCCGTCGACCGCGACGCACACGTGGCGCGTGGCCGCGACCGACTACGGCGAATCGACGATCGTGCTGCCCGCGCTGCATGCGCTGCGCACGGCCGCGCCCGGCACGCGGCTCGCGATCGTCGAGCTCGTGCCGCCGCGCATCGAGCAGGCCGCCGCGCGCAACGACATCGATCTCGCCTTCCATACGACCGAAGGATCGCCGCCCGGCATGCGCCGGCTGCCGCTGTTCGCCGAGCGCTACGTGCTCGTCGGCCGCGCCGGTCATCCGAAACTGAAGCGTCGCCCGACGCTCGCGCAGTTCAATGCGCTCGAGCATGTGATCGTGTCGCCGGACGGCGGCGGCTTCTTCGGCGTGACCGACGAGGCGCTCGCGAAGGTCGGCGCGACGCGGCGCGTCGTGCTGTCCGTTCCGCATTTCCTGTTCGTGATGTCGGTGCTCGCGAGCAGCGATCTCGTCGCGATGCTGCCCGAGCGGCTCGTGCGCGATACGCCTGCGCTGCGCGTCGTCGACGCGCCGATCGACGTGCCCGGCTACGAAATGTCGATGCTGTGGCACGAGCGCGTGCATCGCGATCCGGCGCATCGGTGGCTGCGCGAAACGATCGCCGCCGCGGTCTAGCGAACAGGATCGCGTCCGGGGCTTGAAACGGCGCGAAACACTGTATATATTTACAGTGCTTTTGCACCATTTGACCCGAATTCCGTCATCCCGCGACGGACGGACTTTTGTGAGGCGACCATGTTCCAGTCATCCGCATTCGATCCCGAGCAACCCGGCTTCAATCCTGTCCAGTTCGAGCGCGCCGCGCAGCGCGCGGTCGTCGATCTGCAGCGCGCGGTGGCCGGCCCCGCGCAGCGCGCGCTCGGCCTGCGGCGGCGCAGCCATCCTGCTGCGGAGCGCACGATGAGCTGGCGTGCGCTGCTCGACGTCGAAGCGCTCGCGTTCTCGAACGCGGGGTTCGTGAGCCGCAACGATCCGGCGATCGTCGACGCCTTCATCCGGCTGTGCGACAGCCGGCTCGTGCCGGCCGACATCGACGAGCCGGTCGACTGGCGCCGCGACGACGACGATCTGCCGGCCGTCTATCTGATCGTCCGCGCGATGCTCGAAGCGGAAGCGGCGGAGCAGGCCGAAGCGGCGTGAGCGCGCGAAGCGCGAGCCAGCCTTAGAGCCGCGCGGCGAGCCGCGCGCCCTGGTCGATCGCGCGCTTTGCATCGAGTTCGGCTGCGCGGTCCGCGCCGCCGATCACGTGCACCGAACGCCCGGCCGCCTGCAGCGGCGCGAGCAGCGTGCGCTGCGGTTCCTGGCCGGTGCAGAGCACGATCGTGTCGGCTTCGATCAGAGCGTGCCCGGTGCGCTGCTCGCCGTACGACACGTGCAACCCGCGCGCATCGATCCGTTCGTAGTTCACGCCGCCGATCATCTTCACCTGCTTCATCTTCAGCGTCGCGCGGTGGATCCAGCCGGTCGTCTTGCCGAGCCCCTTGCCGAGCGGCGCGGGCTTGCGCTGCAACAGCGTCACGTCGCGCGCCGGCGGCGACACCTTGGCGCGCGTGATGCCGCCGCGCGTCGCGGCCGGGTCGGTCACGCCCCACTCCGCTTTCCATTCGTCGAGATCGAGCGCCGGCGACGGTCCGTCCTGCACGAGAAATTCCGCGACGTCGAAGCCGATCCCGCCCGCACCGATCACCGCGACACTCGGGCCGACCGGCCGCGCGCCCGTCAGCACGTCGATATAGCCGAGTACGTTCGGCCCGTCCTGCCCCGGAATCTTCGGATCGCGCGGCGATACGCCGGTCGCGAGCACGATCTCGTCGTAGCCGCCGGCGATCAGGTCGCTCGCCTCGACGCGCCGGTTCAGATGCAGCGCGACGCCGGTCAGCTCGATCTGGCGGCCGAAATAGCGCAGCGCTTCGTGAAACTCTTCCTTGCCCGGAATCCGCTTCGCGAGGTTGAATTGGCCGCCGATTTGCGCCGCGCCGTCGAACAGATCGACGCGATGGCCGCGCTGCGCGAGCACGGTCGCGCAGGCGAGCCCGGCCGGCCCGGCGCCGACCACCGCGATGCGCTTCGGCTGCGCGGCGCGCGCATACTGCAGCTCGGTCTCGTGACACGCGCGCGGATTCAGCAGGCACGATGCGATCCGGTTCTTGAACGCATGATCGAGACAGGCCTGATTGCAGCCGATGCACGTGTTGATTTCGTCCGCCCGGCCCTGCGCCGCCTTGACGACGAATTCCGGATCCGCGAGCAGCGGGCGCGCCATCGATACCATGTCCGCGCAGCCGTCGGCGAGAATCCGTTCGGCGATTTCGGGCCGGTTGATGCGGTTCGTCGTGACGAGCGGAATGCCGACCTCGCCCTTCATCTTCTGCGTGACCCACGCGAACGCGCCGCGCGGCACCGACGTCGCGATCGTCGGCACGCGCGCCTCGTGCCAGCCGATTCCCGTATTGAGAATCGTCGCGCCCGCGCGCTCGACCGCCTTCGCGAGTTGCACGGTCTCGCGCCAGTCGCTGCTGTCCGGAATCAGGTCGAGCATCGACAGCCGGTAGATCAGGATGAAATCGCGGCCGACCGCTTCGCGCGTGCGCTCGACGATCTCGATCGGCAGCCGGATCCGGTTTTCGTAGGCGCCGCCCCACGCGTCGGTGCGCTTGTTCGTATGCATCGAGATGAACTGATTGATCAGGTAGCCTTCGGAGCCCATGATCTCGACGCCGTCGTAGCCGGCTTCGCGCGCGAGCTGTGCGCAGCGGACGAACGCGCGGATCTGCCGCTCGATGCCGCGCGCGCTCAGCTCGTGCGGCGCGAACGGCGAGATCGGCGACTTGATCTTCGACGGCGCAACCGCGAACGGGTGATAGCCGTAACGGCCTGTATGCAGGATCTGCAGCGCGATCTTGCCGTCCTCCGCGTGGACCGCGCGCGTGATCGCGCGATGGCGCCGCGCGGCGGCCGACGTCATCAGCGTGCCGCCGAACGGCTTGGTCCAGCCGGCCACGTTCGGCGCGAAGCCGCCCGTCACGATCAACCCGACGCCGCCGCGCGCCCGCTCCGCGAAATAGTCGGCGAGCCGCGGCAGCGTCTTGCGGCTGTCTTCGAGGCCCGTATGCATCGAACCCATCAGTACACGGTTCTTCAGCGTCGTGAAGCCGAGATCGAGCGGTGCGAGCAGATGCGGGAAAGGTGTCGTCATGATGGTCGGAGCGATACGCGATGAGCGTCATCGTAGGCGCGCGCCGCGTTGAACGTGAGGGGACAAACAGCCATAATGCTTGTCATTTCCGGCCAATATCCGATGAGCACACCGTCCCGCAAGGATCGCCTCGGGCTGCGCCGCCCGACGATTCCCGTCGCCTATCCGCGCCTGCTGCTGCAGGCGCTCGCCGCGCGCGGCATCGACGCGGCCGCCGTGCGCGCGGGCACCGGTCTGCGCGACGCGGTCCTGGCCGAGCCGGACGCGCGCGTCGCGCCGGCGCAATGGGGGCGGCTCGTGCTGAACGCGATCGACATCGGCGGCGATCGCGGCATCGGCCTCGCGTTCGGGCTGCTGCTGAAACCGACCGTGCACGGCTTTCTCGGCTATGCGACGCTGACCGCGCCGGACATCCGCACGGCGCTGCACGTGACGCAGCGCTACTTCCGGATGCGCAACCGGCAATATCGGCTGACCTATGCGGAAGACGAACGCGGCGCGACGCTGGAGCTGCACGGCGTACAGGCGAGCCCCGTGCTGCAGCATCATGTGATGTTCGAGTTCGTGCTGACCGGGCTCGCGCAGAACATCGCGCAATGGGCAGGCCGCACGTCGCCGGCGATCGCGCTGCGCTTCGCATGGCCGGAGCCCGACTATTTCGCGCGCTACCGCGACCGGCTGCCGCCGGTCGAATTCGGATGCGCGGCCAATGCGCTGTGGGTCGCGCGCGACGTGCTCGACTGGCCGCTGCCGTTCGCGGACGAAGTCGCCCATCGGCAGGCGCTGGTGCAGGTCGAACGCGAGTATGCGCAGGTGCGTCACGACGAAGGCGATTTCGTCGAGCGCGTGCGCGCGGAGCTGGCGCGCACGACGGGCGGTTATCCGGACCCGGAGGCGCTCGCGCACACGCTGCTCGTCTCGACGCGCACGCTGCGCCGCCGGCTCGAGGAGGCCGGCTCGAGCTATCGGCAACTGCTCGACGAAGCGCGCTTTCGCGACGCGAAGCAGCTGCTCGCGGCGTCGGACCTCGACCTGAAAACGATCGCCGAGCGGCTGCAGTTCACCGACCCCGCGAATTTCACGCGTGCGTTCCGGCGTTGGGCGGGGCAGACGCCGAGCGCCTATCGGCAAGCGGCGGCGGACGTGCGGCGCGGGTGATGTGCGGAATGCGCAGTGCGGGTGCGCGCATGCGTAATCCGACCGACGGCTCCATCTATCTCGTTCGCCTTGCGCGCGTCCAGAGCGCGCGCACCGACCTCACGGTAACGATCGGCGCGCTGCTCGCGTTCGCATTCGTCATCGGCATCATGTCGGCCGTACAACGCAGCACCGACGGCATGCTCGCCGTGTTTGCGTGGTGCGCAGCCGCCACGCTCGGCCTGTATGGGCTCAGCACGGTCCTGCGTTCGCTGTTCGGGTTCGCCCCGTGGCCCGATATCCGCCGGCTCAAGCCGCCGGGCGGCAGGCGCGAGGGCGGCGCGGCAAAAGCCGCGCTGACACTCGCGCCCGAAGAGGCAGCGCGTATCCGTTTCCTCTGACGCGTCAGCGCACCGGCGCCATCTGCCCGTCCTCGAACGTGAACACGGTTGTCGGCGCGTTCAGCAGCTCGCCGCGCACCGTGAACGCGTACGTCCCGGCCACGCCTTCATGCGAGGCCGAGCGCAGCGCTTGGATCAGCTTCGCGGGATCGGTCGTCTGCGCCGCCGCCATCGTTTTCGCGAGCAGCAGCATGCCGTCGTAGTACGTGATGCCGTATGTCTGCGGCTCGCTCTTGAAGCGCGCACGGTATCGCGCAACGTAGTCCCGGCCGGCCTCGGTCCTGTCGAGACCCGAGCCGCTCATCGCGCAGTACACGTTGCGCGATGCCGTCTGCGCGACGGTGCCCATATTGGCCGAGCAGATTCCGTCGCCGCCGAGCAGCCGCGCGCGCACGCCGCGCTGGACCATCTGCTTGGCCATCGGCGCGGCCTGCGCGGTATAGCCGCCGAAGAAGATCACGTCCGGGTTCTTTCCCTTGATCGTCGCGAGGATCGCGAGGAAATCGGTCGCCTGCGAATGCGTGAACTCGCGCGCGACGACCTGCAGCCCGAGCGACTTCGCCTTCGCGATGAACTGCTCGGCGAGCCCCTGCCCGTAGGCGGTGCGGTCGTCGATCACCGCGGCCGTTTTCGCGCCGAGCTTCCCGGCCGCAAACGCGGCCATCGACGCGCCGAGCACCGAATCGCTCGCGCCCGTGCGAAACACGTTGTCGTAGCCGAGCGCGGTCAGCTGCGGGTTTGACGCGACCGTCAGCATCGGCACGCGCGCGGCGTTCGTCAGCCGTGCCACCGGAATCGCGACGCCCGAATTCTCGGGGCCGAAGAACGCGGCCGGCTGGCGGTCCAGCAGGCGCTGCGCGACCTGCACGCCGGTGCGCGGGTCGGCCTGGTCGTCCTCGGCGACGATCCGGAACCGGACCGGCTGTCCGTCGACCGTGATCGGCGTGCGGTTCAGCGTCTCGACCGCGAGCCGCAGCCCGTTCTCGTCGTCCTTGCCGCTCACCGCTTGCGGCCCCGTCAGCGGACCGGAAAAAGCGATCGTGACGACGCGTTCCGCGTGGGCGGCGCCGATCGTGAATCCGCCCAGCGCCAGCACGGCAATCATGCATTTCAGCTTCATGGAGTCTCCTCGACGATGGCTCGCGATACGCGAGCCGGGATGGGCCGGCGCGGCGGTGCTAACCGTGTGGCGGCCGGCGGGTGAAGGACACCAGGGCGGACGTGCAGCTTTCTTCGGCACACTATCCGTTGTCCTTAATATCTGCAACGCAATTAAGACTTCGCGCAAGGCAACCGTATCGCATAGGCGCTTGCTGGCGACGAGCGTGCGCCGCTAGAGCAGGATGCGCGCGCCGCCGTCGCCGTCGTTCGCTTCGATTCGTACCGGTCCCGATGCTCGCGCGATCGCGTCGTACACGGGCGCCGAGACGCAGACGACCGGCACCGCCATCGCATACAGCTCCGCCGCGACGATCGCGCCGATCGAGATGATCAGGTCGCGCTCGCTCAGCACGATGCCGACCGGGCCCGTGCCGTTGCGGATCGCTTCGGCGAGCACGCTGCTGCTCGAGCTCGAGCCTTTCGCATGCGCCATCACCATGATCCGCCCGGCGAGGCTCGCGCCGACGAGCGGATGCCCGCGATCGACGATGCGCCCCGCGACCGAGTCGTAGCCGCCCCAGAAGCTCAGCGGCTTGGGCAGCACGATCGTCTCCGCGTACGCGTGGCCGGGCACGAGCGTGTCGCCGGCGAGCACGGTGCCGGCCGCGCCGGCGTGATGGATCTCAGTCATCGAATCGCACCTTTCCTTCGAATGCCGATCGCACGCACTCGCTCATGCTGCCGTACGCGACCGTGACGCCGATGTTCGCCGGCGCGTACGATGCCCATTTCCCCGAATTCGTCATCACGAGCCCCGACAGCTGCTTCATCACGGGCGTGATGTACGTGCACGTGTCGACGACGATCTGCACGCCGCGCGCCGCGAACTTGTCGGCGAGGCCGAGTTCGCCGAGCTCCCACAGGATGAAGCGGCTCGTGTTTACGTAGATATCGCATGCCGGCTTGCCGTCGAAGCGGTCGAGCACCGCGTCGAGCGTGCGGAATTCCGCGAGCGAAAAGTGCGGCGTGCCGAGCGCGACCGCGACGAGCGCGTCGCCTTCCGCGCCATGATTCAGCGTGCGCCGGATCTCGGCGAGATCGGCCATCGACACGTCGATCGTCTGCCGCGGCGCGCGGCCGTGCAGCGCGGCGTCGAGCGTCGGCGCCTCGGGCGTCACGCCGACCGCATGGAACAGCGCGACCGCACCGCTCGACGCGGCCGCGGCGCCGAGCGCCTTCAGTTCGTCCTCGGTCGTATCGGTCGGCAGCCCGACGATCACGGGCACCGTCGCGCCGGCGATCTTGCCGACGAGCAAGCCGAGCGCCGCGAAATGGATGTCGCGCGACGGCAGCCGGCCGAAGTCGGGCGCGTTGAACACGATCTGCCCGGCACGGTTCGCTTCGACGTGCAGCCCCGCATAAGGCGCGCGCCCGGTGATCGCGGCCGCCAAATCGAGAAAGTCGCCGTAGCGGCTCGTGCGCGCGCCGAGCACCGAGTTCGCGAACACGATCGCGTTCGATTCGGCCCAGGCGATCTGCTCGCCCAACGCGGGGCGGTGCTTCAGCTGATACGGCGCGCACGTGAAGCTCGATTCGCAGCCGAGCTGCAGATGCGCGTCCATCAGGCGCTGCGCGTCGCGCTCGATCGTGCGATCGCCGTGGTACAGCTCGGGATGGATCAGGTCGAGCGAGCCGACGTTCAGCGTCGTCGGCACCGCGACGCGCGCGCCCGTCGCGACGAAATAGTCGACGAAGTCGAGACTCGTCTGCCCGTGATACAGACAGCCGTCGATATGCGCGCACGTGATGTCGATCAGGTGCGGCGCGGACATCACCTGCGCGGTACGCGCGACGATCCGCATCGCGCGCGCGACGCCTTCGCCGAATTCGCCGCGCAACATCGCGTCGTCGCGCTCGCTCAACTGCAACATGGGTTGCTCCTCGTGACCCGCCCGGCCGCCATCGGCCGCTGAAGTGCGTGGAGCGACTGTACAACTGGAAATAAAATATGTCCAGATGGTCGGCGAAGGCCGTCACATCGAAACCAATTCAGCAATTTTCTTGCGGAAACGACGCTATCAAACCAATTTGGCGCGCCAATTGGATGGTGATACGTACCACTTTGCCGTTCTGTGGCTCGTACTCGACCCGGTTTCGCACGCGCGGCTTCGCCCGACTGCTGCGGATCGCGGGCCGATCGCCAGGGAAAGGGGAATGAATCGCGGCGGCAACAGCCAACCGCCGCCACCGTGCGGGAACGGACTGACTGCGGCTCAGCGCTTGCCAGTTAGCTGCAGCAGTTCGTCGCGCAGCGCCTGCGCCCGCTGCGCGCCGAACGCCGCTTCGAATTCGCGCTGCGCGGCCTGCCACGCGCGCTTCGCCTGACCGAACGCGCGCACGCCCTGCTTCGTCAGGTTCAGCACGTGCGCACGCGGATCGTGATCGGACGGCGCCGACGCGACGAGCCCGTCGCGCTGCAGCGGTTTCAGCGCGCGCAGCAGCGTCGTGCGGTCCATCACGAGCGCATCGGCGAGCTCGCTCATCAGCACGTCGGGCCGCCGCGACAGGATCGCGATGATCGAGAACTGCGCGGGCGTCACGCCCGCCGCGCTCAGATGGCGTTCATAAATTTGCGTGACAAATCGCGTCGCCTGCCGAAGCGCGAAGCAGTTGCACGCACCGATCGTCTCGATGTCGTCCATGCCGGCAAATGTATATGTGCATATGCATAAAGTCAATGTACACTCGATCGATCATCCCGCCGGTCGCGCGCGTCCGGCGCCCGCGACCGCCCGAGGAGACGGACATGGACTACATCGACAAGCTGCGGATCTTCCGGTCGGTCGTCGAGCTGCGCAGCTTCACGCGCGCGGCCGACATGCATGGCCTCGCGCGTCCGGTCGTCTCGCGCGCGATCGCCGAACTCGAGGCGCGGTTCGGCGGCCGCTTGCTGCACCGGACCACGCGCCAGGTGTCGCTGACCGAAACGGCCGAACGCATCTACGAGCGCTGCGCGGCCGTGCTCGACGAGCTGGACGCGCTCGAAGCCGAAGCGCAGACGCAGACGCGCGAGCCCGACGGCCTGCTGCGGCTCGTCGCGCACACGACCGCCGCGCTGAATCAGTTCGTGCCGTTGATCGCGGGCTTCAAGGCTGCGCATCCGAAAGTGCGTATCGACGTCACGTTGACCGAGCGGCCCGTCGATCTGGTCGGCGAGGGCTACGACATCGGCATCGTCGCTCCCTACATGCTGAGCTCCGACACGATGATCGTGCGGCTCATCGCGCGGATACCGTTCGTGATCGTCGCAACGCCCGCGTACCTGCGCGCGCATGGGAACCCCACGGCGCCGGCCGATCTCGTCGACCATCCGTTCGTGCCGCTGTCGCCGTCGCTGCGCCGCCCGGCGCTGTCGTTCCGCGTCGACGGCGACGTGCTGACCCTTCCGCTGCGCTTCGACATTTCGTCGAACAGCCCTGTGTTCAACCGCGAGATGGTGATGCACGGTTTCGGCATCGGCATCGTGCCGAGAACGCTCATTGAGACCGAGCTCGCGTCGGGCGCGCTCGTGCAACTGCTCGGCGACGCCGATCTCGTCGACGGGTGCGTCGAGCTGAAGCTCGCGTACGCGAACCGGTCGCTGCTGCCGGCGAAGGTCAAGGCGTTCATCGACTATGCGAGCGCCATGTGCGACCGCGAAGGCTGGATCACGCCCGTCGCGGCGTAGCGCCGGTTCGCGCACTCCGTTTGCCGTCGATTGGTACGCGCGGCGCACCAATCTGATCGCGCGGCCGTCATCGCTCCGTGCGCGCAGACTGCTTAAAGTGTGCACATGCACACGATGACGCTCACCGACGACGATTGTTTCGCGATCCGGCAGGCCGCACGCCGGATCTCGCAGTTCTACGAGCGCCATCTCGCGCATGCGGGCGTGACGCCGTCGCAGTACAGCATTCTGGCGCTGCTGCGCGAACGGCCGGGCCTGACGATGGCGGCGCTGTCGGCCGAGCTGGTCATCGAGCGTACCGCGCTGCTGCGCGCGCTCAGGCCGCTCGTCGGCGCCGCGCTCGTCGCCGGGCATACCGAGCCGGGCGGGCGCCGGCAGACCTTCTCGCTCACCGCGTGCGGCGAAACGAAGATCGCCGAGGCGCATGTGCACTGGCTCGCCGCGCAGCAGGCATTCGAGCGGCGCTTCGGGGCACGGCAGGCCGCCCACCTGCGCGACGAGCTGTTCCGGATCGCGCACAACCTGCCGGCGCGCTGACGGACTTCCTATCCGTCGCGCGCAGGCGTTTTCCCGATCGACGCATCGCCGTCGGTCGACTTGATCAGTGCATATACATAGGTGAATCGATGGACACGACTCAAACCGCAGCCGCCCGCGAAGCGGCCACGGCCGAACCGCCCGCGAAGCAGCGCCGCCGCGTACGCTGGATGCGCATCGCCGTGATCGCCGTCGTCGTCGCGGTCGGCGCGGCCGCACTCGACTGGCTGTTCGTGCTGCGTTTCCAGGAGAGCACGGACGACGCGTATGTCGGCGGCGACGTGACGGTGCTCGCGCCGAAGGTCGCCGGCTTCGTCGACCGGATCGGGGTGACCGACAACCAGCGCGTGAAGGCCGGCGACGTCCTCGTGCAGCTCGACGCGCGCGACTACGCGGCGAAGCTCGCGCAGGCGAGCGCGGAAGTCGATGCGGCGCGCTCGGCGGTGGCCGAGCTCGAAGCGAAGCAGCAGCTGCAAGACGCGGTGATCGGCCAGCATGCGGCGGACAAGAACGCATCGTCGGCCGAGCTGACGCGCGCCGCGGCCGATCGCGTCCGCTATCGCGAACTCGTGAAGGCCGACGCGGTATCGAATCAGCTCGTCGAGCGCGCCGACGCCGACTACGCGAAAGCGCACGCGGCCGTCGAACGCAGCGATGCGGCGCTGCTCGCGTCGAAGCGCGAGCTCGACGTGCTCGGCGCGCAGCTCGCCGATGCGCGCGCCCGCGTGAACACGGCGCTCGCCGCGCAGCGCGTTGCCGCATTGAACGTCGAATACACGACGATCCGTGCACCGGTCGACGGCTACGTCGGCAACCGCACCGGCCGCGTCGGGATGCTGGCGAACGTCGGCGTGCCGCTGCTGACGATCGTCCCTGCGTCCGGCTTGTGGATCGACGCGAACTTCAAGGAGGACCAGCTGCGCAAGATGCGCGCGGGCGATCGCGTCGACGTGTCGCTCGATGCGTCGGGCGCGCGGCTGCACGGCCGCGTCGACAGCGTCGCGCCCGCGACCGGCGCGACGTTCAGCGTGCTGCCGCCCGAGAATGCGACCGGCAACTTCACGAAGATCGTGCAGCGCGTGCCGGTGCGCGTCCATCTCGATCCGCAGCCGGGACTCGAGCAGGTGCTGCGTCCGGGGCTGTCCGCGGTCGTGACCGTGCACACCGACCGCGCGCACTGAACGGGAGACGACGATGACCACCGCGTTTTCCGGCGACCCGGCGTCGCAACCGACGAAGCAGCGCGTGTTCGCGTTCGCGCTGATGTGTGTCGGCTTTTTCATGGCGACGCTCGACATCCAGATCGTCGCGTCGTCGCTGCGCGACATCGGCGGCGGACTCTCAGCAAGCCAGGACGAACTGTCGTGGGTGCAGACGGCCTATCTGATCGCCGAGATCATCGTGATCCCGATGTCGGGCTGGCTGTCGAAGGTGATGTCGACACGCTGGCTGTTCGTCGCGTCGGCCGTCGGCTTCACGATCACGAGCATGCTGTGCGGGCTCGCGTGGGACATCAATTCGATGATCCTGTTTCGCGGACTGCAGGGCGCACTCGGCGCCGCGATGATTCCGACCGTGTTCACGACCGCGTTCGTGCTGTTTCCCGGCAGACAGCGGCTGATCGCGTCAACGACGATCGGCGCGCTCGCTTCGCTCGCACCGGCGATCGGCCCGGTGATCGGCGGCTGGATCACCGATCGATGGTCGTGGCACTGGCTGTTCTATCTGAATCTCGTGCCGGGCATCCTCGTCGCGGTACTGGTGCCGCGCTACGTGCGCATCGACGAGCCCGATCCGGGACTCATCAAGCGCGGCGACTATCTCGGGATCGCGCTGATGTCGGGCTTTCTCGGCTGCCTCGAATACGTGCTCGAGGAAGGGCCGCGCAAGAACTGGTTCGGCGATCACGTCATCGTTGCATGCGCATGGATCGCCGGCATCTGCGGCTTCCTGTTCGTCGTGCACGCGCTGACCGCCGAGGATCCGGTCGTCGACCTGCGTGCGCTTGCCGTGCGCAACTTCGGCATCGGCAGCCTGCTCTCGTTCGTCACGGGCATCGGCATCTTCGTGACCGTATTCCTGACGCCGCTGTTTCTCGCGCAAGTGCGCGCATTCAGCTCGCTGCAGATCGGCATCGCGCTGCTGTCGGTCGGCGCGTTCCAGTTGCTCGCGCTCTGTGCATACGCGTTCGCGGCCCGCTACTTCAGCCTGCGCTCGCTGCTCGTGTTCGGGCTCGTATGTTTCGGCGTCGGCTGCTATCTGTACACGCCGATCACGCACGACTGGGGCTGGCAGGAACTGCTGCTGCCGCAGGCGCTGCGCGGCATCGGCCAGCAGTTCAGCGTGCCGCCGATCGTGACGATGGCGCTCGGTTCGCTGCCGCCGTCGCGGCTGAAATCCGCCAGCGGGCTGTTCAACCTGATGCGCAATCTCGGCGGTGCGATCGGCATCGCGGTCAGCGCGACGATGCTCAACGACCGGCTGAACTTCCACTACCTGCGGCTCAACGAGCACGTGAGCGCCGGCGTGCCGCAGGTCGCGTCGCTGCTCGACGGCCGCACCGCGTACTGGGCGTCGGTCGCCGGCAACACGGTCGATGCCGCGCAGGCCGCGCTCGCCAACCTGCATCGGCTGATCTACCGCGAAGCGCTGACGCTCACGTATGCCGATGCGTACTACGCGCTGTCGCTCTGTTTCGTCGTCGCGCTGGTCGCGGTCATCTTCTCTCAACCCATCTCGCTGAACGCGCCGCCGCCGGATGCGCACTGAGGTCGTCATCATGAAACAGCTCATTGTCGCGCTCGCCGTCAGCGCGTTCGCCGTCGGTTGTGCGGTACAGCCGGCGCAGCATGCGACGCTGCCCGACGCGGTCGGCGCGCTCGCGCCTGCTACATGGGACACCGCCGTTCCGGCCGCCACGAGCGATGCGGCGGCGTGGTGGGCGCAGTTCCGCGACCCGACGCTCGACCGGCTGATCGCGACCGTGCTCGACGGCAACCTCGATCTGCAGGTCGCGGCCGAACGCGTGAAGCAGGCGCAGGCGCTGACCGCAAGCAAGCGCGCGGCGCTGCTGCCCGAACTCGACGCCACGGCGCATGCGTCCGACGCGCGCCAGAACGTTCCGCCGCCGCTCGGCTACGTGCGGCAGGCCGGCGCGGGGCTCGCGCTGAGCTGGTCGCCCGACGTGTTCGGCGGCGAACGGCTCGACCTGCTCGCCGCGCGTGCGGAACTCGTCGGGCAGACGCACGCGGAAGATGCGATGCGGCTCGCGCTGGCGGCCGACGCGGCATCCGCGTACGTCGATCTGCGCTGGGCGCAGCAGGAACTGAAGCTGCTGCAGGACAACGCGGCGATCCGGCAGCGTGCGCTCGATCTGACGCGCAAGCGGCAGGCGTTCGGGCTGTCGACGGAGCTCGACGTCACGCGCGCGAAGAATCAGCTCGATGCGCTCGAAGCGCGGATCGCGCCGACGCGCGCGCAGATCGCGCATCAGCTGAATCTGATCGCCGTGTATTCGGGCCGCACGCCGGAATCGATCGACCGGCTCGTGCTCGCCGAGTCCGCGCCGATTCCCGCGCCGCCGGCCGGCGCGCCCGTCACGCTGCCGTCGCAGGCGCTGCTGCGCCGCCCCGACGTGCTGACCGCCTACGCGCAGGTCGAACGGCGGGCGGCGCAAGTCGGCGTCGCGAATGCCGAGCGGTATCCGAAGTTCTCGCTGAATCTGGCCGACGGCGTGCTCGCCGCGTCCTATCTCGGCCTGCCGACGCTCACCGACAATCTGTTCAGCGCCGCGCTGAGCGCGACGAGCCCGATCTTCGATGCAGGGCGCATCGCGGCCGACATCGCGCAGAGCGAAAGCCGCTTGCGCGAGTCCGAACTCGCGCTGCGGCAGACGATGCTGCAGGCCTTGCGCGAAGTCGAGGATGCGCGCGCGAGCCTCGTCGCGACCGACGCGGCGTCGCAGCAGCTCGGCAGTGCGCTCGCCGCGTCCGACCGTGCGCTCGCGCTCGCGACGCGACTGTACAAGGGCGGCGCGACGGACTTTCTCGATGTGCTGACCGCGCAGGAGGCGTATCTGCGCGACTCCGATTCGCTGAATCAGGCCGCGCGCGAGCATGCGCTCGCGGCGATCGCGCTGTATCGATCGCTCGGCGGCGGATGGAGCAGGAACGATGCGGGGCAGGCGGCCGCGGCTGTCGCGAGCCGGTGAGCGCGAACGCGATGCGCTGCGCTGCGCTGCGGTGGGGGAACGTCGCCGAAGCGGCGAGGCGGCAATCATGGCAGTCGTGGCCGCATGCGGCGGCCATGACTGCCGGCGATACGCTTAGCGATCGAGCGCGAGCTTCGCGCCGAGACCGAGCAGGATCGTGCCCATCACCGCATCGATCGGCTTGCGCAGTTTCGCGTAGCCGGTCTGCACGCGGTTCGTCGAGAACAGCAGCGCGACCGTGCAGAACCACGCGAGCGACACCGCGACGACGACCGCCAGCGTCGCGCCGTGCACCCACGCGGGCGCATGTGCGGGCAGCAGCGTGACGAACAGACTGCCGAAGAACGCGGCGGCTTTCGGATTCGTCAGGCCGACCAGCAATCCTTTGCGGTATGCATGCGCGCCGCCGCGCACGGCCGGCGCGCGCATGGCATCGGCCGGCTGCGCCGACTGGCGCAGCCCCGACAGCGACTTGATGCCGAGGTAGATCAGATACGCGGCGCCGGCGATCCGGATCGCCTCGTAGAGCCACGCGAGCTTCGCGACGATCAGGCCGAGCCCGAAGATCGCCATCGCCGCCCATACGGCGTGCGACGACGCAATGCCGAGCGCGGCCAGCAAGCCGGCGCGGCGGTTGCCGAGCGCATGGGAAGACACGGCGATCAGGTCGGGGCCGGGGCTCACGCAGGCCAGCAGCATCACGCCGCCGACCGCGGCAAGTTGGGGAACGTAGCTCATGACGGTTCGGATCGGTACGGGTGGAAATGTCCAGGGAAAGCGGACGAATCGACCGACTGTAGCACGACGCACGGCGCCGTGCCGACGCCGCGCTGGCCCGCGTGCGGCGCGTTCATTCGGCGTGCGGCCAGCGATAGGCGATCACCGACGCGACCGGATACGCGAGCTCGCGCACCGCGCCGAGCTGGTTGCCGCCGAACAGATGCACGTGCGCATCGTCGTGACGCAGATAAAAGCCGACATGGCCCTTCCAGCTCGCCGGATCCTCGCGCGTCAGCACCGCGATGCAGCCGTACACCGGCTGCGCGAGCGGCCGCCCCCACTCGAGCCAGGAGCGCGCGAGCGCCGAGCCGGTGCCGCGCAGGCCGGCGCGTGCCATGCACCAGTTGGCGAACGACGAGCACCACGAAATCTTGTCGTCGTAGCCGGCGAGGTTCGTGTGCCCGTTGTATTCGACGATGCGCGGGTTGACGCGGCCCGGTGGAAACCGGCGCACGCCGCGCTCGGCGAGTGCGACGGCCATCCACGGCACGAGCGTGCCGTGCGGGTGGTCTGTGGGGGTCGGTCGGATCACGTCGTCCTCGGCGAAGTGGCTGGGCGATGGCGCTCCATCTTCGCATAGGTGCATGAACGCCGCGCGCCGCCACAGCATTCGCCGAGGCAGCCGCGCATCGATTGATAACCGGCGAACATCAATCGTTCAGAAAATTGCACTTATCGTTTCTGCGGCATCGCGCGAACATTCGCGAAAACAACAATCGCCGCCCTCCCTCCCCGCATTTTCCGGAGACATCCCGATGCACCCCTCGTCCAGTCTCTCGACCGGGCGCTCGAAGGCCGCTGCGGTCTTCCGCGTCACGGCCGGGAATTTTCTCGAGCAGTTCGACTTCTTTCTGTTCGGCTTCTACGCCACGCAGATCGCCAACGTGTTCTTTCCGGCCGCCAGCGAGTTCGCGTCGCTGATGATGACGTTCGCGGTGTTCGGCGCCGGCTTCCTGATGCGGCCGCTCGGCGCCATCGTGCTCGGCGCGTATATCGACGACGTCGGCCGTCGCAAAGGCCTGATCGTCACGCTGTCGATCATGGCGAGCGGCACGATCCTGATCGCGTTCGTGCCCGGCTACGCGACCATCGGCCTGCTCGCACCCGCGCTCGTGCTGCTCGGGCGGCTGCTGCAGGGCTTCTCGGCCGGCGCGGAGCTTGGCGGCGTATCTGTCTATCTGGCCGAAATGGCTACGCCGGGCCGCAAGGGCTTCTTCACGAGCTGGCAGTCCGCGAGCCAGCAGGTCGCGATCGTCGTCGCCGCGGCGCTCGGCTTCGCGCTGAATCGCTGGCTGAGCGCGGCCGACATCGCCGCGTGGGGCTGGCGCGTGCCGTTCTTCGTCGGCTGCATGATCGTGCCGTTCATCTTCATGCTGCGTCGCAAGCTCGAGGAAACGCAGGAATTCACCGCGCGCCGTCATCGTCCGACGATGAAGGAAGTATTCGCCACGCTGGCTCAGAACTGGGCCGTCGTCGTGGCCGGCATGATGCTGGTCGCGATGACCACCGCGAGTTTCTATCTGATCACCGTGTATGCGCCGACGTTCGGCAAGACCGTCCTGCATCTGAGCACCGCGGACAGCCTGCTCGTGACGCTGTGCGTCGACGTCTCGAACTTCGTGTGGCTGCCGATCGGCGGTGCGCTGTCCGACCGCATCGGCCGCCGCCCGCTGCTCGTCGCGATGACGGTGCTCGCGATCGCGACCGCCTATCCGGCGCTGTCGCTGCTCGCCCATGCGCCGACGTTCACGAACATGCTGCTCGTGCTGCTGTGGCTGTCGTTCATGTACGGCATCTACAACGGCGCGATGATCGTCGCGCTCACCGAAGTGATGCCCGTGCAGGTGCGCGTGGCCGGCTTCTCGCTCGCGTACAGCCTCGCGACGGCCGTGTTCGGCGGCTTCACGCCGGCGATCTCGACCGCGCTGATCCACATGACGGGCGACAAGGCCGCGCCCGGCTACTGGATGAGCTTCGCCGCCGTATGTGCGCTGCTCGCGACGTTCGCACTGTATCGCCGCCAGGCCGCGACGCTGACGCCCGCGCATTGACGGTCCGCTCGTCCCCCATGCTCACGTAACCTTCCCGTTCGCACGACCACGACGATGAAAAATCTGCTGCTGAAACTTTGCGCGACCGCGCTCGTCGCGACCTCCGTCGCCACCGCCCCGGTCCAGGCCGCCGAGCTCCACGTGATGAGCTCGGGCGGCTTCACCGCCGCATACAAGGCGCTCGGCCCGCGCTTCGCCGCCGACACCGGCAACACGCTCGACACGACACTCGGCCCGTCGATGGGCAAGTCGCCCGAAGCGATTCCGAACCGGCTCGCGCGCGGCGAGCCCGCCGACGTCGTGATCATGGTCGGCTACGCGCTCGACGAGCTGATCCGGCAAGGCAAGGTCGTGCCGGGCTCGCGCGTCGAGCTCGCCGATTCGCGGATCGGCATGGTCGTGCGCGAAGGCGCCGCGAAGCCCGATATCGGCACGGCCGACGGGCTTCGGCAAGCGCTGCTGCACGCGAAGTCGATCGCGTACTCGGACAGCGCGAGCGGCGTCTACATCGAGCGCGAGTTGTTCAGGAAGCTCGGTATCGAAGCGCAGGTGAAGCCGAAGGCGACGATGATTCCGCGGATTCCGGTCGCGTCCGTCGTCGCGAACGGCGACTATGAAATCGGCTTCCAGCAGGTGAGCGAACTGCTGCCGGTGCCGGGCGTCACGTTCGTCGGCCGGATTCCGGAGTCGTTGCAGTCGGTCACGCGCTTCGCCGGCGGCATCCCGGTCGGCGCACGGCATCCGCAGGAAGCGAAGGCGCTGCTCGACTATCTCGCATCGCCCGGCGTGCAGCCGGACGTGAAGGCGACCGGGCTCGACCCCGTGTCGGCCCGCTGACGCAGACCGAGCGCCGCATGCACGCGGTCCCTCGCGCGCCGTTCGGCACGCCGCTCGGCGCGCCGGCCGCGTATCACGATGCGGCCGCGCTCGCCGCGCTCGCCGCACTACTCGCGCGCTTCGCGTCGACGACCATCTCGTGAAACGCCTGCGCGGCCGGCGTCAGTTGCCGTCCGCGCCGCTTGACGATGCCGACGCGCCGCTTCACGACGGGGTCGACGAGTGGTACGCTCGTGAGGATCGGATGGTCGCGTCCGGGCATCGCCATCGACGGCACCGCGGCGACGCCGAGCCCCGCCTCGATCAGGCCGAGCAGCGTCGTCACGTGCCGCGTCTCGCACACGCTCGGCACCGGCGGTGCGACGCCCGACAGCGCCTGGTCGAGCAGCAGCCGGTTGCCGGACGTCTTGTCCACCGAGACGTACTCGTGCGCGTACAACTCGTCCCACGTCACGCGCTTCTTGCGCGCAAGCGGATGATCGCGGCGGCACGCGGCGACGAAGCGCTCCTGCAGCAGCACCTTGAAGTCGATCTCGGGCTCCTGGCTGCCGATGAAGCTCACGCCGAAATCGGCCTCGCCGCTGATCACAGCACCGAGCACCTCGTTCGCACCCGAATCGAGCAGCTTCACGCGGATGCGCGGGAAGCGGCGGTGATACTCGGCAATCACGTTCGGCAGGAAGTAATACGCGACCGACGGCACGCACGCGATCGTCACATGACCGAGGCGGCTCGACGACACGTCGCGGATGCCGAGCAGCGCCGCATCGAGATCGTCGAGCAGTTGCTCGGCGCTCGGCGCAAACACGCGGCCGACGGTCGTCAGCGTGACGCTGCGCGTCGTGCGCTCGAACAACCGCACGCCGAGCGCGTCCTCGAGCTTGTCGATGCGGCGGCTCAAGGCGGGCTGCGAAATGCTGAGCGCGTCGGCGGCCTTGCGGAAGCTGCCCAGCTCCACCACCGCGCGAAACGCCTGCAAGTCGGTCAAGTCGAAATTGATTCCCACGGGACAGCCTCCGCATTTCAATGCCCGGTATTGTGCATGAAGCGGAGGACGCAAGTGGGCGCGCGACGGCTTGGCGGTGGGCGTCGATCGGTAGGCCCGCAGCATCGGCACGAAGCGATCACCGTTGCCGTGCTGTGCGACCCGCCGGATCGACGTTGTCGACACCGGCAAGTTGCGCCAAGTCGATGCGCAAAGCGATGACCCGCCGCAAACGGCGGACAGCCGGCGTACTGCCGGCTGCTACGGAAAGGACAGCCGGCATGCGGGCGCGCACGCCACCGCACGCCGCTGCATGCCGACTTCTCGCTCAGATATGAAAGATCTGCGCGACCAGCGCGGCACCGAGGAACGTGCCGGCGTTCGCGACGAACGACACGAGCACGATCCGCCAGCCGAGGCGGCGAAACGCGGGAATGTCCTTGGCGATCGAGAGGCCCGCGAACGTCAGCATCGGCGTGACGACGCCGAGGAAATCGTTCTTCGCGCTCATCGCGGCGACGGCCGTCGCCCAGGGACACAGCGGCGAAGTCATGAACATCGCGACGACCGACACCCAGCAGACCGCCGGAATCTTGCGCCGCGTGACCGTCGACAGCGCATCGCCGATCACCGTCGCGAGCACCATGAACGCCATGCCGGGCAACCCGAACAGCGGCGACGTGCCGTGCGTGATCCAGTCGCATACGAGCGAGAACACGGCCGTCAGTAGCCAGGCCGCGACCTTCCCCGAGTAGCTGAGCGCCGGCGCCTCGGTCTGCACGTCGCCGAGCGACGGACGCGCAGCCTCGACGGATGCCGACGCGGACGACGCCTTCGTCGTGCGTCCGATCAGCGGTTCGAGCACGCGATAGCCGAACACCGCGAGCGGCAGCGAGATGAACAGCGTGAAATACGTGCCGATGGTCGTCGTGATCAGGTTGCTCGCGGCGGCGAACGTCAATACGTTCTTCGCGACTTCCGGCGACTGCTGCGCGGCGGCGATCGCGCCGGACGCGGCCGCCATCATGCTGCCCGAGCCGACGCCCGCACCCATCGCGAGCGCGAGCGGATGAAAGATGTTCAGGCTCGCGACAAAGCCCGCGAAGATCGCGATGAACACCGCGCCAAACACGGTGCCGGTCAGATATTCGGCGAGCACGCCGCGCCCTTCGGCCGAATTCATCCCGTACTTCTCGCCGATGATCGCGAGACTCGGCTCGCGTCCGACCGAGAACGTCGCGCCGATCGCTTCGCGCTTGATCCCGAGCAACAGCGCGAGCGGCAGGCCGAGCAGGATCGTGCCGACGAAGTGCCCGAGCTCCTGGAACGCGAGCGCCCAGCCGGCCGCGGCGAGCTTCGGCAGCGCGCTGCCGACCATCAGCCCGAGCTTCGCGACGAACAGCAGCAGCGCCGGCTGCAGCACCGCCGCCGCGAGAAACTGCGTCTTCACGTCGAGCCGCATGCTGCTGCGCCAGCGCTCGGACAGCAGCCCCAGCGCGCCGCCCATCAGCAGCGCCCAGATCATCGGCAGCAGCACGACCTTGCCGGGCCCGACATTGAACGTGAACGCGCCGATCGATTGCGCGATCAGCAATATCGCCGCCGCATAGACCAGCAGCTTCGCGCCTCTGAAACCGTCGCTTCCCGCGCCGTCCGCCGTCATCGTATGTTCCATGCTGATCTCCGCTCGAAGGCTCGTCGGCCTCGTATCAGGTTGTGTCGACTGGTCTCGTATCGTGCTGCCGCGACGCGTGCGCCGAACGACTCGGCGCCCATGCCGCGTCGCGCCGCCTTACAAATAGCCGAATGCGCTCGCGGGATGCTTCGCCGTTTCGACCCACACGCTTTTCGTCTGCGTATATTCGTACAACGCCTCGACGCCGCTCGAGCGGCCGTAACCGCTCATCCCGTAGCCGCCGAACGGCGACGCCACGTTGATCGTCTTGTAGCCGTTCACCCAGAACGTGCCGGCGTCGATCTGCGCGGCCACGCGATGCGCGCGCGCGACGTCGTTCGTCCATACGGCGCCGGCCAGCCCGAAGTCGGTATCGTTCGCGATCTCGATCGCTTCTTCCTCGGTGTCGAACGGAATCGCGACGACGACGGGCCCGAAGATCTCCGTGCGCGCGACGTCCATCCGATTGTGCGCGTTCGCGAGCACGGTCGGCGCGACGAAGTAGCCGTGCGCGCTCCGCTCGGTCGAGCCGGCCGCGAGCGTCGCGCCGGACTCGACACCGCTCGCGATCATCTTCATCACATGCTCGTACTGCGCGCGATGGCAGATCGGGCCGACCTCGGTGGCGTCGTCGGTCGGCGCGCCGACGCGGATCTTCTTCGCGCCCGTCGCCACCATCGCGACGAAGCGGTCGTAGATCGAGCGCTGTACTAGCAGACGCGAGCCGGCGACGCAGCTCTGCCCCGCGCCCGCGAAGATCGCGGCCTGCGCCGTGAGCGCTGCGCGATTCAGGTCCGCATCGTCGAAGACGATATTCGCCGACTTGCCGCCCAGCTCGAGCACGCACGGCAGGACGCGTTTCGCGGCCGCCTCGGCAATCCGCGCACCGGTCGCGGGCGAGCCGACGAACACGACTTTCTTCACGGCCTTGTGCGCGATCGCCGCCTGCGCGATCGTGTGCCCGTAGCCGGCGAGCACGTTGATCAGGCCGGTCGGAACACCCGCACGCTCGGCGAGCTGCGCGATCGCGAGCGAACTGAACGGCGTGAGCTCGGACGGCTTCAGCAGCACCGCGTTGCCCATCGCGATCGCCGGCGCGAGCTGCCAGCCGCACGTAAACACCGGCGCGTTCCACGGCGTGATCTGCAGCACGGTGCCGGCCGGCTCGCGGCGCGTGTAGTTCAGATGCGACGTCGGCACCGGAATCACGTCGCCGTAGAACTTGTCGGCCCAGCCGCCGTAGTACTCGAACATCTCGGCCACTTTCGCGACCTCGCCGCGGCAATCGCGGATCGGTTTGCCCGAACCGAGCGATTCGAGGCGCGCGAGCGCTTCCGCATGGCTGCGCACTTCGCGCGCGACGTCGAACATCGTGCGGCCGCGCGCCGCATGCGTGAGCGCCCACCACTGCCGTTGCGCGGCCTGAGCGGCCGACGCCGCCAGCGCGACGATCTCCGCGCCGCCGTCGCGATAGGCGAGGCTCTGCTCGCCGGTCGCCGCGTCGAACAGCTGGATCGTGTCGCCGCGCCCTTCGACGAGTTCGCCGTTCACGTATGAGCCGACGGTCTGCGCGCCGGGAAAGAACTGTCGAAATGCGTCGAGCAGCGTCTGTTCGATGGGGGATGCCATATCGTTTCCTCGTGGTGATGGATCGGCGCTCAGCGCGCGTCGACGAATTCGACGATGCGGTTGAAGTCTTCCGCGTCGCCGATCAATTCCGCGCTCGCGGCCCACAGGCGGCTCGCTTCGCTTGCGATCGGCGCGCTCACGTGTGCGCGCTGCAGCAGTTCGAGCGCGAGGCGCATGTCCTTGCGCATCAGTTTCATCGTGAAGCCCGAATCGAAACGCTCGTTCAGGATCCACGTCGGGTAATTGGTCAGCGTCGCGCTGTTGCGCCCGGAGCCGCCGCTCAGCGCTTCGATCAGCCGCGCCTTGTCGACGCCCGCCGCCTCCGCGGCTCTGACCGCTTCGCTCGTGACGAGCAGATGCACGCCCGTCAGCAGGTTGTTCAGCAGCTTCGTCACATGGCCCGCGCCTGCAGGGCCGACATGCACCTGCTTCGCGCTGATCGCCGACAGCACCGGCTGCACGGCCGCGATGTGCTCATCGGCGCCGCCGAGCACCATCGTCATCGTCGCGGTTGCCGCGCCCTTCGGGCCGCCGCTGACGGGCCCGTCGATGAAGCCGATGCCATGCGCATCGAGCGCGGCCGCGACCTGGCGCGTGCTGTTCGGATCGGCGGTCGTCGTGTCGATCACGATCTGCCCGCGCTTCGCATGCGATGCGACGCCGCCGTCGCCGAGCACGACCGCTTCGACGATCGCCGAGGTCGGCAGCGACAGGATCAGCACGTCGACCGCCGACGCGATCTCCGCAATCGACGCGCAGGGCCGCACACCTTCGTCGGCCAGTTGCCGCACGCTCTCTGCGTTCGCATCGAACCCCAGCACGTCGAAGCCAGCCCGCTTCAGCGACGACGCGATGCCGCGCCCCATGTTTCCCAGTCCGATCACGCCTACCGTCTTCATTGCCGCTCCCGATCGTTGCATTCGAAGGTTCGCGCGGAAGCCGTGTCGCGCTTGCGTTTCGCGCCGGTTCCGCTGCCGTTGTCGACGATCTTCGGCCCGTTTGACCCGTTCAACCAATAAGTGCCAATATTGAGATTGTTCTATTTATTCGAACGCTCGCCATGTCGACCAGCAGCCTGACCGAAAGCCGGATCGCGTACTTCTTCGAGGCGGTGCGCTGCGGCACGATCCGCGCGGCGGCCGACTGGCTCGACGTCGCGCCGTCGGCGGTGAGCCGCCAGATCGCGCTGCTCGAAGCGGAACTCGATGCCCCGCTGATCGAACGCCACGCACGCGGCGTCACGCCGACCGAAGCGGGCCGGTTCGTAATCCAGTACTACCGCGAGCAGCGCGCGCATCGCGACGATCTGCTGTCGCGGCTGCAGGATCTGCGCGGGCTGCGCACCGGGCACGTGCGCGTCGTGCTCGGCGAAGGCTTCGTGTCGGACCTGCTGTCCGGGCCGATGCAGCAGTTCTGCACGCAGTACCCGAAGATTCGCGTCAATCTCGATCTCGGCAGCACGAACGACGTAATGACGAAAATCGCCGAGGACGACGGCGAAATCGGCCTCGTCTACAACCCGCCGCGCGAGCCGCGCATCGTCTCGCGCGCGGCGCACCGGCAGCCGATGATGGCGATCGTCGGCGCCCGGATGGCGCGCGCGATCCGGCGCAAGAGCCTGACCGTGCAGGAGCTCACGGCGTATCCGCTCGCCGCCACGCATCCGTCGTACGGCACGCGGCAGATGCTGCAGGCCGTCGAATTCGCGGAAAAGATCAGCCTCGAACCGGCGATCACGACGAACTCGATCAACATCATGAAGCAGTTCGCGCGCTCGGAACTCGGCATCGTCGTCCTGCCCGCGTTCGCCGTCGCGAGCGAGCTGAAAGCCGGCGAACTGAAGGCGATTCCGATCGAACACCCGATTCTGCAGAACGCCGAAGCGCATCTCGTCACGCGCGTCGGCCGCACGCTGTCGGTCGCGTCGAACCGCATGCTGCAGATGATGTCGTCGCAGATGAGCGCGTTTCGCTAGCGCGCAGGCGTCGATGCCGCACTCGCGTGCGGTCCGCGAAAAAACGCATAATGCGTTGCGATCCGCGGCGAATGTTGTGCGACGCATCACAGCGGATGCAAGCGACATCGCCGCGCGCCCGACGCGATTCCGATCAACCGCTACCGAAAAGACGTCACGATGCGTATCCCTCCGCTGAAATCCATCATCGCGTTCGAGAGCGTCGCGCGCACCAAAAGCGTGAACCGCGCGGCGGAGGAACTCGGGCTGACCGCGTCGGCCGTCAGTCATCAGCTGAGCAATCTCGAAGCGCTGATCGGCCGGCCGCTGTTTCAGCGCTCGGGCCGCGGCCTCGTGCTGACGCCGACCGGCGAACGCTATCTGGCCGACGTGACGGGCTCGCTCGCCGACCTGAGCCGCGCGACCGAACGCGCGTCGAGCCGCACCGACGTCGACATCCTGCGCGTGCATTCGAGCCCGAGCTTCGGGCTCATGTGGCTGCTGCCGCGACTGTCGTCGTTTCAGGAGGCCAACGGCGATCTGCAGCTCAATCTCGCCTGCTCCTATGAAAACGTGTCGTTCTCGAACGGCTACTACGACATCGATATCCGGCACGGCTACGGCAACTGGGACAACCTCGAAGTGAAGACCGTGCGCGGCGAATACATCGCACCGCTCGCCTCACCCGCCTATCTGGAGCGGCATCCGGTCCGCACGCCCGAAGATCTGCTCGCGCATCGTCTGATCTATTCGGAGACGCCGCTCGTGCAGTGGAAGCAATGGTTCGGCCGAACCGGCGTGTCGGCCAAGCAGAAGACCTTCGACTTCTCGTTCGACCGCTCGTACATGTCGATCGAGACGGCCGCGCTCGGCCTCGGCATCGCGCTCGAAAGCCTCACGCTGGCGTCGGTGAAGATCCGCGACGGCCTGCTCGTGCCCGTTTTCGACGACAGCTACGCCGTCGAGGTCGGCGCGCATCATCTGGTTTACCCGAGCCAGAATGCGGCGCTGCCGCGCATCCAGCGCTTCCTCGCATGGATCGAACGGGAGGCGGCCGCCTCCACCTGAATTTTTCTCAGCAATGGTTGAGCGTTTCCGCGTTGATGGTGCCGCGTCGTCCCCCGACACTACAGGCACTCATCGACACCCAGGAGACAAACGATGTTGCTCGAGAACCGGATCATCGTCGTGACGGGCGCGGCCTCGCCGCGCGGCATCGGCAAGGCCACCGCGCAGGCGCTTGCCGCCCAGGGCGCGCGCATCGCGATCCTCGATTTGCGCGAGGAAGACGCGCGCGCGGCCGCCGCCGATCTCGGCAGCGGCCATCTCGGGCTCGCCTGCGACGTGACCGACAAGGCCGCATGCGTCGCCGCGGCCCGCGCGACGCTCGAACGCTACGGCCGCATCGACGGCCTCGTCAACAACGCCGGCATCACGCAGCCGGTGCGCACGCTCGACATCGGCGCGAAGGACTTCGACGCGATCGTCGACGTGAACCTGCGCGGCACGCTCTACATGTCGCAGGCCGTGATTCCCGCGATGAAGGAACAGCAAGGCGGCAGCATCGTCTGCATGTCGTCGGTGTCCGCGCAGCGCGGCGGCGGCATCTTCGGCGGCCCGCACTACAGCGCCGCGAAGGCCGGCGTACTCGGCCTCGCGAAGGCGATGGCGCGCGAATTCGGCCCTGACCGCATCCGCGTCAACGCGATCACGCCCGGCCTGATCCAGACCGACATCACCGGCGACAAGCTGACGCCCGACATGCGTGCCGACATCGTCAAGGGCATCCCGCTCGGGCGGCTCGGCGACGCGGCCGACGTCGCGAATGCATGCCTGTTCCTCGTCAGCGACCTGTCGACCTATCTGACCGGCATCACGCTCGACGTGAACGGCGGCATGCTGATTCACTGAGCGCGTCCGACGACCGTTCCCAAAACGCCCGGACACGACCGGGCGACATGGCAGGAGACACGACGATGAAATCCCGATACAGTGCGCCGCCGCTCGCCGGCGACGCGATTCCGCTCACCGATCCGCCGACCTTCGAGGCGCGCACGTATGCGAAAGTCAGCCGTCGGCTGATTCCCTTCCTGATGCTCTGCTATCTCGGCGCGTACCTCGATCGCGTCAACGTCGGCTTCGCGAAGCTGCAGATGCTCAACGATCTGCGCTTCAGCGAAACCGTGTACGGGATGGGCGCCGGCATCTTCTTTCTCGGCTACTTCCTGTTCGAGGTGCCGAGCAACCTGATCCTGCACCGCGTCGGCGCGCGGCGCTGGCTCGCGCGGATCATGCTCACGTGGGCCGTCATTTCCGCGAGCTTCGTGTTCGTGAAGTCGCCCGCCGCGTTCTACGTGCTGCGGTTTCTGCTCGGCGTCGCCGAAGCCGGCTTCGCGCCCGGCGTGATCCTTTACCTGACCTACTGGTATCCGTCCGCGCGTCGCGCGAAGGCGCTGTCGCTGTTCTTCATGGCGATTCCGCTCGCGGGCATCGTCGGCGGGCCGCTGTCCGGCGCGATCATGCACACGCTGCACGGTGCGATGTCGATGGCCGGCTGGAAGTGGCTTTTCCTGCTCGAAGCCTTGCCGTCGCTCGTGCTCGGCGTCGCGATCCTCCGCTATCTCGACGACGGCATCGCCCAGGCCAAGTGGCTCTCCGATCCGGAGAAGGCGCTGCTCGCGCGCAACGTCGCCGGCGACGAGGCGCACAAGACGGCGCATCTGTCGATCCGCGCGTTCGTCGGCGATCGCCGGCTCTGGCTGATGGCCGCGATCTACTTCTGCGTCGTGCTCGGCCAGTACGGGCTCACGTTCTGGCTGCCGACGATCATCCGCAAGGCGGGTGTGTCGGACCCGCTCTGGGTCGGCGTGTTCACCGCGATTCCGTATCTCTGCGCGATCGTCGCGCTGCCGCTGATCGGCATGAGCGCCGACCGCCGCCGCGAACGTCGGCTGCATCTCGCGGTGCCGATGCTCGTCGCCGCCGCGGGCTTTGCCGCACTGCCCGCACTCGGCAGCGTCACCGCGTCGATCGTCTGCCTGAGCATCGCGGCGGCCGGGATTCTCGCTTCGTCGTCGCAGTTCTGGTCGCTGCCGACCGCGCTGCTGGGCGGCGTATCGGCCGCCGCGGGCATCGCCGCCGTGAACTGCTTCGCGAATCTCGCCGGTTTCTTCTCACCGGCGATCGTCGGCTGGCTCAACGATCTGACCGGCAAGTCGACCGCCGGGCTGATCTTCATCTCGGCCGCGGTCACGCTGGGCGCCGCGCTCGTATTCGCCGTGCCGGCCCGGTCCGTGAACCGCTGACGCGCCGGCACACTTTCGACCTCACAGGAGCAACAGATGGATAGCGAAGTCATTACCGAAGACGTCGCGCTCGCCGAGCGCGCGTACCGGATCAGGAGAAACGCGCTGCGCATGGGCGAAGTGCAGGGCCAGGGCTATATCGGCCAGGCGCTCGACATCGCCGACGTGCTCGCGGTCGCATACTTCGGCGCGATGCGCTACCGCCCGCAGGACCCGGACTGGGAAGCGCGCGACCGCTTTCTGCTGTCGAACGGGCATTACGCGATCGCGCTCTACGCGGCGCTGTTCGAAGCGGGCGTGCTGCCCGCCGATGAGCTCGAGACGTACGGCAGCGACGACAGCCGCCTGCCGATGTCCGGGATGGCGAGCTACACGCCGGGGATGGAGATGTCGGGCGGCTCGCTCGGGCAGGGACTGACGATCGCCGTCGGCCGCTGTCTCGGCCTCAAGCGCAAGGGATCGGACGCCTTCGTGTACACGTTGTTCTCCGACGGCGAGCTCGACGAGGGCGCGATCTGGGAAGGACTGATGTCGGCCGCGCACTGGCAGCTCGACAACCTGATCGCGATCGTCGACGTGAACAATCAGCAGGCCGACGGCCCGTCGACGCAGATCATGGCGTTCGAGCCGCTCGTCGACAAGCTCGAAGCATTCGGCTGGTACGTGCAGCGCGTGAACGGCAACGACATCGACGCGGTCAAGCAGGCGTTCGACAACGCACGCCGCCACGATCGGCCGCAGCCGCGCATCATCGTCTGCGATACGAAGATGGGGTGCGGCGTGCCGTTCCTCGAACAACGCGAGAAGAACCATTTCATCCGCGTCGACGCGCACGAGTGGCAGCTCGCGCTCGACGCACTCGAAGCCGGGAGACCAGCATGAGTACCGCCGCCCAGAAGCCGCGCCTGAAAACCTCCGCGATGATCGCATCGATCGCGGCCGAAGGACAGCCGACGCGCGCCGCACCGTTCGGTCATGCGCTCGTCGAGCTCGCGCGCACGAAGCCCGACGTGATCGGCATGACGGCCGATCTCGGCAAGTACACGGACCTGCACGTATTCGCGAAGGCGTTTCCCGAGCGCTACTACCAGATGGGGATGGCCGAGCAGCTGTTGATGGGGGCCGCGGCCGGCTTCGCGCACGAAGGTGCGCAGCCGTTCGTGACGACCTATGCGGTGTTCGCGACGCGCCGCGCGTACGACTTTATCCATCAGACGATCGCCGAGGACAATCTCGACGTGAAGATCGTCGCCGCACTGCCGGGACTGACGACGGGCTACGGCCCGAGCCACCAGGCCGCGGAAGATCTCGCGCTGATGCGCGCGATGCCGAACATGACCGTGATCGATCCGTGCGACGCGCTCGACATCGAGCAGATGGTGCCCGCGATCGCGGCGCACGACGGCCCCGTGTATGCGCGGCTGCTGCGCGGCAACGTGCCGGTCGTGCTCGACGAATACGACTACACGTTCGAGCTCGGCAAGGCGAAACGGCTGCGCGACGGCAACGACGTACTGCTGATCTCGTCCGGCATCATGACGATGCGCGCGCTCGAAGTAGCGAACGCGCTGGAGGCCGATCGCGTCGGCGTCGCGGTGCTGCACGTGCCGACGATCAAGCCGCTCGATACCGCGACGATCGTGCGCGAAGCGAAGCGCACGGGCCGCATGGTCGTCGTCGCGGAAAACCATACGGTAATCGGCGGGCTCGGCGAAGCGGTCGCGCGCACGCTGCTTGCCGAAGGCGTCGCGCCGACGTTCCGGCAGATCGCGCTGCCCGATGCGTTCCTCGACGCGGGTGCGCTGCCGACGCTGCACGATCGTTACGGCATCTCGACCGCCACGATGGTCGCGTCGATCAAGCGCTGGCTCGGCTGATCGCGCACCGGGCCGCGGTGCGGCGACCGGCGGCCGTCCGCCTGCGCCGCAGCGCGCGCCCGACGCGCGGCTTACTCGTCCAGGGGAATGGGGTGCGGCCGGTTTGCTCCGAGGATCGTCCCCGTATTATGTCGGCAGTGCCACCGATTCCCCTGCCCGCCATGCGCATCACGCCCCTGCCGCCCCTGCAATGTCTCGTCGCGTTCGAAGCCGCGGTGCGGCACGCAAGCTTCACGCGCGCGGCCGCCGAACTGCACCTGACCCAAAGCGCGATCAGTCGTCAGATCCAGCAGCTCGAGGAGTTCCTCGGCCGCTCGCTGTTCGTCCGCGAACACCGTTCGCTGCGGCTGACGATCGCCGGCGAGCAATACGCGGCGCAGGTGCATCACCTGCTCACGCAATGCGCGGAAGCGACGCACGACGTGATGAAGCCGTACGGCGACCTCGAGCTGACGATCGCCTGCTCGTCCGGTGTGGCGCTGCTGTGGCTCACGCCGCGGCTACCCGAGTTTCGCGCCGCGTATCCGAACATCAAACTGCGGCTGATCGTGCGCGACGGGCTCGCGTCGATGTCGCCGGCGGAGTTCGATGTGGGCGTCTATTACGTGCGTCAGCAGGCGCCCGCCGAATACACCGTGCGCCGCCTGTTCGACGAGGAAGTGTTTCCCGTCTGCGCGCCGGGCTATCTGGCCGGACGCACGCTCGACGCAGCCGATCTCGCGAACGAAACGCTGCTGCGCCTCGAGGACGGGCAGCGTCAATGGATGTCGTGGTCCGAATGGTTCGAGCAGAACGACATCGACCGGCAGAAGGCGCAGCCGCAGGACATCACGATCAACTCGTATCCGCAGATCGTGCAGATGACGATACTCGGTCAGGGCGTGTCGCTCGGCTGGCGCTACATGATCGACGCGTGCATCGAAGCCGGGCTGCTCGTGCGCGTCACCGACGCATCGGCGAGCCACGGCGGCGGCTATTATGTGATCTCGCCGAACGACCGCGCGCAGAACCAGGCCGCACGCCTGTTCTCGCGCTGGCTGTTCGAACAGGCGGAGCGGCAAATCGCGGCCTGAGCCGGCGTGAGCGCGATGCATGCGTCCAGCGCATGCGTGCATGCGAATCTTTCGTTTCAGAAAAAAATCGCGCTGTCCTTAGCATGAGGTTCACGCGGGGCGCCCGTCCCGTCTTCTGACTGAGGAAGAGACCATGCAAGGAACGCTTTCCCCGCGCGCCGCGCCGTCCGTCGATGCGGCCGTGCAGCAGCGCCGCCGCGCCATCATCGCGACCGTGATCGGCAACGGTCTCGAATGGTTCGACTTCACCGTCTACAGCTTCTTCGCGGTGATCATCGCGAAGCTGTTCTTTCCGACCGGCAATGAACTGACATCCGTGCTGCTGACCGTCGCGACCTTCGGCGTCGGGTTCTTCATGCGGCCCGTCGGCGGCATCGTGCTGGGCGTCTACGCGGACAAGGTCGGGCGCAAGGCCGCGCTGTCGCTCACCATCCTGCTGATGGCGTTCGGTACCGCGCTGATCGGGCTCGCGCCAACCTACGAACAGGCCGGCATCGCCGCGCCGATGCTGATTGTCGTCGCGCGCCTGCTGCAAGGGTTTTCCGCCGGCGGCGAAATGGGCGGCGCTACCGCGTTCCTCACCGAATACGCGCCGCCGGAAAAGCGCGCGTATTACTCGAGCTGGATCCAGTCGAGTATCGGCTTCGCCGTCTTGCTCGGCGCGGCGACCGGCACGTTCGTGACCACGTCGCTCGATACGCAGGCGCTCCATAGCTGGGGCTGGCGGCTGCCGTTCCTGCTCGGGATCGTCGTCGGGCCGGTCGGGTATTTCATCCGCAGCCATCTCGACGAGACGCCCGCCTTCAGCGCGGTCGAGGCGCAGGCGAAGGAGAGTTCGCCGCTGAAGGCCGTGCTGTCGACCTATCCGCGCGAGACGTTCGCGAGTTTTGCGATGGTCATCCTCTGGACCGTCTGTACGTATGTGCTGCTGTTCTATATGCCGACCTATTCCGTCCGCACGCTGCATCTGCCGCAGTCGACGGGGTTTGCGGCCGGGATGGTCGGCGGCTCGATGATCATGTGTTGCTCGCCGCTTGTCGGCAGGCTCGCCGATCTGTGGGGGCGCCGCGTGTTTCTCTCCGGTGCGGCGCTCGCCATCCTCGCGCTCGCATGGCCGATGTTCGCGTGGATCAATCATGCGCCGGGGTTCGTCTCGTTGATCGCGTTTCAGGCCGTGTTCGGTTTGCTGATCGCCGCTTATACGGGGCCGATTCTTGCCGCGTTCGCCGAGCTGTTTCCGACCAAGGTGCTGTCGACCGGCCTTTCCGTTGCGTACAACTTCGCGGTCACGATCTTCGGCGGCTTCGCGCCGTTTCTGATGACCTGGCTGATCGCCCGCACGGGCAGCAACATGGCGCCCGCGCTCTACGTGATCGTCGCGGCCACGATCAGTTTCGTCGGGACCCGCTTCGTGAAGGACACGAAGCGAACCGCTTTCGTGAATCGATAAGGATCTTTCTCCATGACCATTACCGTGCTTCAGGGCGGCAACGTGCTCGATCTCGAACGAGGCGTGTTGCTCGAACATCATCATGTCGTGATCGAAGGCGAACGAATCGTCGAAGTGACCGATCGGGCGGTGGACTTTCCGAATGCGCAGGTGATCGATGCGCGCGGCAAAACCGTCATGCCGGGATTCATCGATTGCCACGTGCACGTGCTGGCCTCGAATGCGAATCTCGGCGCCAATGCGACGCAGCCGAATATTCTCGCAGCGATTCGATCGTTGCCGATTCTCGATGCGATGTTGTCGCGCGGGTTCACCAGTGTGCGCGACGCCGGAGGCGCGGACTGGGGATTGATGCAGGCGGTCGACACCGGACTCGTTGCGGGACCGAGGATTTTTCCGTCGGGGAAAGCGTTGTCGCAGACGGGCGGGCACGGGGATTTTCGGCCTCGCGGCGATTTGCTGGAGCCCTGTTCCTGCTGCTTTCGCACCGGGGCGATTGCACGTATCGTGGACGGCGTCGAAAGCGTGCGGCTCGCCGTGCGCGAAGAGATCCAGAAAGGCGCAACACAGATCAAGATCATGGCTTCCGGCGGCGTTGCGTCGCCGACCGATCCGATCGCCAACACGCAATATTCCGAGGACGAGATTCGCGCCATCGTCGATGAAGCCGAGGCCGCGAATACTTACGTGATGGCGCATGCGTACACGGGACGCGCGATTGCTCGTGCCGTGCGATGCGGCGTGCGGACGATCGAGCACGGGAATCTCGTCGACGAGGCGGCCGCGCAGCTCATGCATCAGCACGGCGCGTTCGTGGTGCCGACGCTCGTGACGTATGACGCGCTTGCCAAACATGGCACGGCGTTCGGGCTGCCCGCCGACTCCGTTGCCAAGGTGGCGTCCGTGCAGCAGAAGGGACGCGAGTCGCTCGAAATCTATGCGAAGGCCGGCGTGAAGATGGGGTTTGGCTCGGACCTGCTCGGCGAAATGCACGCGTTTCAGTCGGGCGAGTTTCGGATCCGGGCGGAAGTGCTCGGGAATCTTGAAGCGCTCAGGTCGGCAACGACCGTGGCAGCCGAGATCGTCAATATGGCGGGACAACTCGGCGTCGTGGCGGCCGGTGCGATGGCCGACCTCGTCGTACTCGATGGCAATCCGCTCGACGATATCGGCGTCGTGGCGGGCGAAGGCGAGCATATCGCCTGTGTGCTGCAGCGCGGGAAGCTCGTGAAGGCGCGCGACGGCAGCCGTTAATGCGTCGTTCGCGATGGCATTCGGCCATTCGAGCCACCTGAACAGCACGCACACGACATCCCTCGCCGCGCTTACGGCCGCTTCCCGCGTCGTCGCATCCCTTCAATATAATTCATGACGTGCCGCCATCTGATGCGCGGCCCACATGCATCGATCGAAGGGATTCAGATGACGCTCGCCCAGTTGCAGGCCCTCGCCGCCGTGGTCGAACTCGGCTCGCTGACGGCGGCCGCCGACCGGCTCAACCGCAGTCAATCCGCGATCAGCCATGCGCTGACCGAACTTGAAGACCTCACGGGTGTGAAGCTGCTCCTGCGCGACCGCCAGCCGGTCGCCCTGACGGCGGCCGGCGAACGTCTGTGGCCATACGTGAGGAACGTGGTGCGCGAAGCGCAAACGCTGCGCCAGCAGTTCAGCCTGTCGCGCGGCAAGCTCGAAGGACGGCTGGTGGTCGCGTCGCTGCCGAGCGTGTCGCTCGCGTTCGTCGCGCCCGCGCTCGAGGCGCTGAAAGCGATGCACCCGGGCGTGTCGGCCGTGCTGCTCGAAGGCACCGACGCGGAAGTCGAAGCATGGATCGACGACGGCACCGCCGATGTCGGCGTGGTGGCGGGCAGCAAGACGTTCGCGAACCATTTGCCGCTGCTCGACGAGGATTTCGTCGCGGTCGCGGCGGCCGGCAGCTTCGACGATCGCAAGAGCGTGTCCGCAAAACACCTGTCCGCGCTGCCGTTCATTTTCTCGAAGGCCGGCTGCGGGCCCGTGATTGCGGATTACTTTGCGCGCGGCGGCGTGCCGCTTCGCGCCGCCTTCAACGTGGTCGAGATGCGCACGATCCTGTCGATGGCCGAGGCCGGCATGGGCGTGTCGATCGTGCCTCGCATCACGCTCACTTACACGCCGTTCGCCGGCCGCGTATTGACGCTCTCGCCGAAGCTGCAGCGTTCGGTGCGATTGGCGTGGAATCGAACAGGCAACGCGGTGACCGATGAGTTCATCAGGCTCATCGCCGAGCAGCGCGTGAAGGCCGGCGCGGCAACCCGAAAACGAGCATCGAAGCGGGCCTCAAAAGAAAAGTAGTGCTTCAATGCGGGTTGAAAAGCGCTCATGCGCGGCTTGCAGATTATTCATGCCGGATGCCCGCGATATGCAATACATTGCACGGAGCCTGTCGACCCGACTTTCCCCGCACCGAAGGAGACCGCCGTGCCGCCGATGTCCACCCTGCTCGCTTTCGGACTCCTGTCGCTCGGCATGGTCCTGACGCCCGGGCCGAACATGATCTACCTGATCTCGCGGTCGATCTGCCAGGGTCGACGTGCTGGCCTGGTGTCGCTCGGCGGCGTGGCGCTCGGGTTCGTGTTCTACATGTTTTGCGCGGCGTTCGGCATCACCGCGCTCGTGCTGACCGTGCCTTACGCGTACGGCACATTGCGCGTCGCCGGCGCGCTGTATCTCGCGTATCTCGCCTGGCAGGCGCTCAAGCCCGGCGGACGCTCGGCGTTCCAGGTCCAGCCGTTGTCGCCCGATAGCCGCCGGAAACTGTTCACGATGGGCTTCGTCACGAACCTCGCGAATCCGAAGATCGCGGTGATGTATCTCTCGCTGCTGCCGCAGTTCATTTCACCGGGACATGGCAGCGTCCTCGCGCAATCGCTCGCGCTCGGCTGCGTGCAAATCGCGGTGAGCGTCAGCGTCAATGCGCTGATCGCGAGCATGGCCGGGTCCATCGCCGGATTTCTCGCGCGCCGGCCGGCCTGGGCACTGGCGCAGCGCTGGCTGATGGGCACGGTGTTGGCCGGGCTCGCGGCACGCATCGCGCTCGAATCGCGCAGCTAGGAAGACGCCCGCTTCCATACGCCGTGATGTAAAACGGCCGCCGTGATGCCACGGCGGCCGCTCTCCGGAAACGCGCGACGTCACACCGTCGCGCGCCGCTCATTCATCCACCTTGAACGCCGAAACGAGCGTCGTCAGCTCCGCCGCCTGCTGCCGCAGGCTTTCGGCCGCGGCGGCGCTTTCCTCGACCAGCGCCGCGTTCTGCTGCGTCATCTGATCGAGCGACTGCACCGCGTCGCCGATCTGATCGATACCGGCGCTCTGCTCGAGGCTCGCCTCCGCGATCTCGCTCATCATCGCGCTCACGCCCTGCACTTGCGACACGACATCGCTCATCACGCGCCCCGCTTCGGTCACGAGCTTCGAGCCGACGTCGACCGTGCCCGCGCTGTGCTCGATCAGCGCCTTGATTTCCTTCGCGGCCTGCGCGCTGCGCTGCGCAAGATTGCGCACCTCCGATGCGACGACCGCGAAGCCGCGCCCCTGCTCGCCTGCGCGCGCCGCCTCGACGGCCGCGTTGAGCGCGAGGATGTTGGTCTGGAACGAGATGCTGTCGATCATCACGATGATCTCGGAGATCCGCTGCGACGCATCGCTGATCTGCTGCATCGTGCTGACCACTTCACCGACGACCTGCCCGCCGCGCGCGGCCGTCTCCGATGCGCCGTTGATCATCTTCGCGGCGGTCGTCGCGGTCTCCGTGTTGTTGCGCACGACGGCCGTGATCTCCTCCATCGACGACGCCGTACGTTCGAGATTGCTCGACTGTCCTTCGGTCCGCTCGCTGAGATCGGCGTTGCCGGACGCGATCTGCGCGGAGCCCGTCGCGATCGACGCCGATGCCGCGCGAATTCTGTGCACGAGCGTCGACAGCGACGACACGAAGCGGTTGAACGCATCCGACAACTGTCCGATCTCGTCGGCGCTCTCGACCGTCATCCGGCGCGTGAGATCGCCCTGGCCGCTCGCGATTTCCGACAGCAGCGTCGCCGCACGGCGAATCGGGGCCGCGATCGCGCGGCCGACGAACCAGATCACGACGAGCGCGACGCCGAGCCCGACGACGGCCGCGACGAGCGCCGCACTTTGGATCGCGCGCGTGACGGGCCCGAGCAGTTCCGCCTCCGGCACTTCGACGACCACGTACGCATTCAGCTCCGGCACGAACGACGTCGCGATGAATCGCTCGCCGCCGTCGCCGGCGTAGCTCAGGTACGCATACGGCTTGCCGGCGAGCAGCACCGACGCTGCGTCGTCGGGCAGGCCCGGCGTGTCCTTCATGAAATGCTTGCCGTCGATCAGCGACGTATCGCGATGCATCATGATCGCGCCGTCCGGCCGCACCAGATACGCGAAGCCCGTTTCGCCGATCCGGTAGGCGGCGATCCCTTTCGCGAGCGCGTCGACGGACAGGCTCATGCACGCGGCGCCGATCGGCGCGCCGTCGAGTTCGATGCGGCTGTTGATGAACATCATGTAGCCGCCGACCGTCACCTCGTGGTCCATGTGCACTTCGAACGGCGCGCCGGTCTGCAGGAAGCGCGTGAGCCACTGATCCTGGTCGGTCACCTTGCGCTGCAGGCCGGCTTCGTTGTAGTAGTTGCCGCTCTTCACCGACGCCCATTGCACCGATGCGGCCTTCTGCTCGTCCTTCACGTTGCGCGCGAGCTGAATCCAGTTGCGCGTGCCCGCGTCGGGCTCGCCGTCGGCTTCCCACTGCAGCAGGAACGCATCGCGCGCGAGGATGCGCGACGCCGCGATCGGCCCGGCCAACTGGCGCTGCACGTCCGCGCGAATGCCGTTGACGGCCGTCGGCAGCTCCTGATGGACGACGCGATCGCGCACGGCATCGCCGATCAGACGGATGCTGAGCCCGCTCGAGATCGCGACGAAGACGAGCAGGCAGCTCGTCATGCTGAGAATCAGCTTGTTCTGAATGGACAGCTTGCGCCAGAAATGCATGAAAAACCCTCGATGAACCGCTCGTGTGAGCCAGTTCGGGTTATCGGCATGCGGGCGCCGAACCTCATTGCTGAATTTCGATGTTCGTCATATCGAATCGCTTATGTCGTCGACAGGCCGGTGCCGGCATCAATACGCGACGAAGATCGTCACGCGGCGATTGCGCGCGCGCGACGACGCGTCGTCGCCGGCGACGAGCGGCTGCGTATCGGCGCGGCCGACGGCCGCGAGCCGATGCGGCGCGATGCCGCGTTCGGCGAGATAGCGGACGACCGCCCCCGCACGCGCGGACGACAATTCCCAGTTCGATTCGTACTTCGCGTTCGCGATCGGCACGCTGTCGGTGTGCCCTTCGACGAGGATGTCGCCGCTCGCATGCGGACCGAGCGCCTGCGCGATCCGCTCGAGCACGGGCAGCGCATCCGGCAGCAGGTGCGCATCGCCGACATGAAACAGTATCCCGGCGTCGATGCCGATCTCGATCCCGTGCGGCGCTTGCACGAGCGAGATGCGGCCGCCAGCCTTCAGCGCGTCGAGCTGCGCGACCCATGCGGGCACACGCGCAGGCGCCTGCGGCTCGGCCGTGCGCGCGGCCGCATCATCGAGCCGCGCGCGCGTCCGCTCGCGCGCGTCGAGCGCGTTGACTTTCGCGAGCTGCAGCACGTACAGCGCGAGAAACAGCACCATCAGCGTCGTGATCAGATCGGCGTACGAGATCAGCCAGCGTCCTGACTGCGTGCCTTCGGCGGCGTCGTCGTCGCGCTCGACGTCGGTTCGTGCGTTCATCGCCGCGCTCCCGGTGCGCACGCCATCGCGATTGCGCGCGTCATGCGAGCGACTCCGCGGCGCGCGTCCGCACGTCGCCGGTCAGCCGCGTTTCGATCGTATGCGGCGACTCCTTGCGCGAGATCGCGAGCAGCCCGTCGAGATACAGCTTGCGAAACCGCAGTTCGCTGTCGACGTGCGCACGCAGTTTCCCGTACAGCGGCAGAAACACCAGATTCGCGAACGCCAGGCCGTACAGCGTCGCGACAAACGCAACCGCGATGCCGGGCCCGAGCTGCGCGGGTTCGAGAATGTGGCCCGTAACCTGGACGAGCCCGAGCACCGAGCCGAGAATCCCGAACGTCGGCGCATAGCCGCCCGCCTGCTGCCAGACGCGTGCGGCCGCGAGGTGGCTGCGCTCGTACGCATCGAGTTCGCGTTGCAGCGCATCCTCGATCACGGCCGTCGACATGCCGTTCGCGAGCAGTTCGAGCCCGCGTCGCGCGAACGGATGAATGCCGGTCACGTCCATCGATTCGAAGGCGAGCAGCCCCTCGAGCTTCGCGCGGTCGCCCCATTCGAGCAGATCGGACAGATGCTTGCGATCGGCGGCCGTCGCGCGCACGAACGCGAGCCGCAGCTGCTTCACCGCATCGACGAAGCGCGCCCACGTGTTCTGGATCATCACCGCGCCGAGCGTGCCGCCCAGTACGATCACGAACGCTTCGAGCTGAAACAGCGTCGCCAGATGTCCGCCTTCGAGCGTGAAGCCGAATACGATGGCCGCGCCGCCGAGCAGCACACCGGCCAAGGTCAGCAGATCCATGTCGTTTCTCCCTGTTCCGATGCGCGTCAGGCGCCCGATTCCGGCGTCGGCACCGCGCCGGCGGCCGGCGCCTTCGCCGCGCGCACCGCGTCGAGCAGACGCCGCTCGATGTCGTCGACTTCGACCGGATCGACCTTCAGGTCGCGGCGCATCACCCACGACACCTCGTTGCGCCGCACTTCGGTCATCACCGAAAACAGCCGGTCGGCCACGGCGCGATCGTCGACATTCGCGATCAGCTTCGCGAGGTCGTACGTATCGAAGGCGCTGACGATCTCGAACAGCGTGCGCTGATCGACCCACACGAGATCTTCGAGTGAACGCACGTCGGCCGAGCGCCGCGCATCGCGCCGCGAAAAATACGCGACGCCTTTGCGTTCGACGAAGCTCAGCACCTTCGACTTGCGGAACGCGAACACGTCGTCGGCGATTTCGCCGTGCGCGAGCTTGTTCAGCAGCAGCTTGCGGTCGACGCCGATCAGCGATTCGAGATCGGCGAGCTCGATCAGCTCCAGTTCGCTGTTGATCGACAGGTCGAGATCGTGATCGGCGACCTGCTGCGCGCGATCGACGATGCGCGCCGCGTCGAACGTGACGACCTGACGCGCGTCGGCCGACGCCGAATGCTCGAGCGCGACGCCGCCCGCTTCGACGGACGCGGCTTCGATCGTCACGAGATTCAGCTTTTCCATGCGGCGCAGCATCGCCATCACGTGCGGACGCGAATGGCCGGCAATCGCCCGGCATTTGCGGATCACGTCGACGAGCGGCACCGAGGCCTGCTCCCCCTGCACGTGCAGCGGCCGGCGCGCCCACGTGTCGCCCGTCTCGCGCGCGGTGCCGTCGCCCATCAGCGCGAGCACGTGCGCATACGACAGCACGCCCGGCATGAAGTCCGCATGCGTGTAGGTCGCGAGCTGATCGTCCTTGCGCTTCACGCGGCGAATCGACGTGCGCACGATATGGCGCAGCAGCGCCGACACGCGCTCGATCTCTTCGTCGAGCACGCTCGTCGGCACGACGGTGAGCTGGCAGAACGACAGCGCCTTCGCGGTATGCGCGCGCGGTTCGACCGCGAGCAGCGCGGCTTCGCCGAAGAATTCGCCGCGCCCGAGCGTCGCGAGCACGACGCGCTGGTCGTCGCAGCGCGTGGATAGCTCGACCTTGCCGTCGGCGATCAAGAAGATGACGGGTTCGCCGGCGTAACCCTCTGCGTAAATGATTTCGCCGGGCGCGGCCGTACGCGTCCACGATTGCTGACGATTCAAGTCTGATTCCCCTGCTGCGCTGATTGTTGTCGGCCGCACGTCGCGTGTTCAGACACGTCGATCGTCAGTCGTCCCCGTGGCCCCGTTTACGTCATCGGCGCGCGCGTTCTTTAGCGGAATTGCGCGCGATTCGGCGCGGTCTCGACGTCAAACGTTTGCGCGGCCGGCAGCGTGCAAGCTGCGGCGCGACGTTGAAAGCCCGGTGTCAGTTGCGGCAGGGAAAGGGCGCGCCGTCACGCGACCGCGCGCCTTGTGCGCGACGGCCCGGTGTGCACCGGGCCGTGCGTCGTCAATGCACCCAGCGGCACATCCGATGATGGTGGTGGTGATCGAAATGGCACACGCGGTGCGCGTGGGCTTCGGCAAGTGCCGGCGCGAGCACGGCACAGGCGACTGCGGCGGCGGTAAGGATCTTCGCGATGCGTTTCATGGTCGTCTCCCGATCGAGTCAGCCGGGCGATCCGGCTGCTATCCGGTTAACGCGGGCCGCGTGCGATCGGTGCACCGCCGCCGCCCGCGATCCACGCCATGCGCCGGCGGGCGACACAAGCTTTCGTCGCGCTTACTTGAGACGTCCCGACAGGAATTGCCCGAGCCGTTCGCTTTTCGGGTTGACGAGAATCTGCTGCGGATCGCCCTGCTCCTCGATCTTGCCCTGATGCAGGAAGATCACGTGATTCGACACGTTGCGCGCGAAGCCCATCTCGTGCGTGACGACGACCATCGTGCGGCCTTCTTCGGCGAGCGCCTGCATCACCTTCAGCACTTCGCCGACGAGTTCGGGATCGAGCGCCGACGTCGGCTCGTCGAACAGCATCACCTCGGGCTCCATCGCGAGCGCGCGCGCAATGGCGACGCGCTGCTGCTGGCCGCCGGACAGATGCGACGGATACATGCCCTCGACGCGCGCGGGCAGGCCGACCTGCTCGAGATACTTGCGGGCGCGCGCGACCGCTTCGTCCTTGGCGATCCCGAGCACCGCGATCGGCGCTTCGATCACGTTCTCGAGCACCGTCATGTGCGCCCACAGATTGAAGTGCTGGAACACCATCGCGAGCTTCGTGCGCATGCGCTGCAGCTGCTTCGGATCGGCGACGCGCAGCGAGCCGCTGCTATCGCGCACGGTGCGGATCGGCTCGGTGCCGATCGTGATCTGCCCCGAGCATGGCTGCTCGAGAAAGTTGATGCAGCGAAGAAACGTACTCTTGCCGGAGCCGCTCGAGCCGATGATGCTGATCACGTCGCCGGCCTTCGCCTTCATCGTGACGCCCTTCAGGACTTCGTTGTCGCCGAACTTCTTGTGCAGGTCCTCGACGATGAGCTTGTACATGCGTGTGTTTCCTTTCGAATGCGTGAACGTGTCAATGGCTGCGCGGCGACAGGTACGCGAGCCAGCGCGCCTCGAGCTTGCGGAATGCCCAGATCAGCGCGAACACGACCACGGCATAGATCACGGCCGCGATCCCGTACGCCTGGAACGACATGTAGGTCGCCGAGTTCACGTCGCGCGTGACTTTCAGGATGTCGGGCACGGTCGCGGTGAACGCGAGCGTCGTCGCGTGCAGCATCAGGATCACTTCGTTGCTGTAGCTCGGCAGCGAACGGCGCAGCGCGGACGGCAGGATCACGCGCGTATAGAGCTTGAAGCGCGACATGCCGTACGCCATGCCGGCCTCGATCTCGCCGGACGGCGTCGCCTTGATCGCGCCTGCAAAGATTTCGGTCGCGTACGCGGCCTCGTTCAGCACGAACGCGAGCAGCGTGCAGTTCATCGCGTTGCGGAAGAACGCATCGAGCAGCACGTGGTCGTGCACGACCTGCAGGCTGTAGATGCCCGTGTAGCACATCAGCAGCTGCACGTAGAGCGGCGTGCCGCGGAACACGTAGGTGTAGAGCCAGACGGGCCCCGAGATCCAGCGATTCGACGAGGCGCGCGCGATCGCGAGCGGCACCGCGAGCGCGAAGCCGAGCACGATCGACACGACGAGCAGCCACAGCGTGATCGCGAGGCCGCTGAAGCGGTAGCCGTCGGTATAGAGATAGTGCTGCCAGTACTGGCTGACGAGTTCGATCACAGTGCAAGCCTCCGGACGCCGACCGAATAACGCTTCTCGAGGTGGTGCAGCACGACGTTCGACACCGTCGTGATCGCGAGGTAGATCGCACCGGCCGCGAGCGTGAAGAAGAAGAAGTCGAGCGTGCTCTTGCCGGCGTCCTGCGACGCCTTCACGACGTCCGCGAGGCCGATGATCGACACGAGCGCGGTCGCCTTCACGAGCACCTGCCAGTTGTTGCCGATGCCCGGCAGCGCAAAGCGCATCATCTGCGGGAACAGGATGCGCCGAAACACGCGCCAGCCACCCATTCCGTATGCGAAGCCCGCTTCGAGCTGACCGCGCGGCACTGCGAGGAACGCGCCGCGGAACGTTTCGGTGAAGTAGGCGCCGTAGATGAAGCCGAGCGTCACGACGCCGGCGAAGAACGGATCAATGTCGATCTGTTGCCAGCCGAGCAGATCGGTCACGTTGTTCAGCAGGATCTGGATCCCGTAGAACAGCAGCAGCATCAGCACGAGGTCGGGCACCGCGCGGATCAGCGTCGTATAGAACGTGCCGACTGCGCGCAGCACGCGGTTCGTCGACAGTTTGGCGGCCGCGCCCGCGAGGCCGAGCAGCAGCGAAGCGGCGAGCGACAGCACCGCGAGCTTCACGGTCTCGACCGTACCGGCCCACAGCAGCGGGCCAAATCCCTGGAAAATCATGTCGGTTCCATCCGGAAAGACAGGCGGCGCGCGAGGCCGTGTGCCGCGCGCGCCGCCGCGGCGTCAGCCGCCGTAGACGTCGAACGCGAAATACTTCTTCTCGAGCTTCCTGTACGTGCCGTCCTTCAGCATCGCGGCGATCGCCGCGTCGATCTTCGCTTTCAGGTCGGCGTCTTCCTTGCGCAGCCCGATGCCCGCGCCGTTGCCGAGCGTCTTCGGATCGTCGAGGTTGCCGCCCGCGAACGCGAAGTTCGCGCCGCGCGGCGTCTTCAGGAAACCGAGATCGGCCTGCACGGCGTCCTGCAGCGCCGCGTCGAGGCGGCCCGACATCAAGTCCTGATAGACGCCGTCCTGGTTCTGATACGGGACGACCTGCACGCCCTTCGGCGCCCAGTACGCCTTCGCGTACGTTTCCTGGATCGTGCCCTGCTCGACGCCGACCGACTTGCCCTTCAGCGACTCGGCGCTCGGCTGCAGGCCGGCACCCTTTTTCGCGACGAGCCGCGTCGGCGTGTTGAACAGCTTGTCGGAGAACGCGATCTGCTCGGCGCGCGCGGGCGTCATCGACATCGACGACAGCACGCCGTCGAACTTTTTCGCCTTCAGCGCGGGGATCATCCCGTCGAAGTCGTTTTCGACCCACACGCATTTCGCCTTCAGCCGCGCGCAGATTTCGTTGCCGAGATCGACGTCGAAGCCGACGACCTTGCCGCTCGCGTCCTTCGATTCGAACGGCGGATAGCTGGCGTCGACGCCGAAGCGGATCGTCGACCAATCCTTCGCATGCGCGCCGACGGCGATGCACGCGAGAGCGACACTGAGCACGAGTTTTTTCATGGCGTTCCTGTAAGTGGCCGAGCCCCGCAGATGCGCGCGGCATCTGCCCCAACCCGCGGCGCGCGATCGTCGCGGCCCGAAGTTGTACATACAACTTTGCCTTTTGGCGGCTCGCCCGCGCAATCCGTGTTTATCTCTAGTCGCCGAACAGGTGCGCCTTTCGAATGAATTTCCTTTTATTTCATATAGCTACAGATGCATGGCGCCTGCTCGTCGCCGTTGTCGGAAGAATAGCCGGATCGAGCGCGCGCGGGCTTTCTGTCTAGACATGTTTCGCCGCCGGACCGCCGCTATGTCCCTTTCAGGTACGCAAGCCGATTCGAAGCTTGTCTATACTTGACGGCGCGGCGCGCAGCGCCTTCCGCCGCCTCTTGAACAACGACGCAATGACCACACCGATCTATCAGGAAATCAAGGACTTCATCCTCGCGCGCATTCATGCCGGCGAATGGGCGGAGGGCGACCAGGTGCCGTCGGAGAACGAGCTCGCGCGCGAGTTCAACGTCGCGCGCATGACCGTGAACCGCGCGCTGCGCGAGCTGACGGCCGAGCAGGTGCTCACGCGCACGCGCGGTTCCGGCACGTATGTCGCGTCGCCGAAGTACGAGTCGACGCTCGTCGCGATCCGCAGCATCTCCGACGAAATCGCCGCGCGCGGCCACGCGTATCGCGCCGAGGTGCTCGAAGTCGGCGCGGCCGTCGCCGACGCGAAGCTCGCCGACGAACTGCAGCTCGACGCGGGCAGCCCGATCTTCCACTCGCGCGTGCTGCACTTCGAGAACGACACGCCCGTGCAGCTCGAAGAACGCTGGGTCAATCCGGCCTGCGCGCCCGAGTACGCGCTACAGGACTTCACGACCACCACGCCGAACCAGTACCTGACGCGCGTCGCGCCGCTGCAGCGCGTCGAATACCGGATCGAGGCCGCCATGCCCGGCGCGGAAACGCGCCGCCGGCTCGCGATGGACGACCGCGAGCCGTGCCTGATGCTGCATCGGCGCACGTGGTCGCAGGGGATGGTCGCGTCGGTCGCGAATCTCTGGCATCCGGGCAGCCGCTACCGGTTCACCGGACATTTCTGAGCGGGCGCGCGGCGCGCGCCGGGCATCAACGCCTGCGCGCGCGTCCAGCGTTCGATCGCCTCGACCGCGCGGGTGAGCCCGTCCTCGCTGGCGATGCGCGCGCCGAGCGCTGCCGCGCGCGAGCGCGTGTCCTCGCGCTCCGCGAACGCGATCGCATGCGCGAGTGCGGCCGCCTGCACGCGGCCGCCCGGCACGGCGCCGGCCGCGACGCCGAGCCGCTGCAGCCGGTCCGCCCAGAAAAACTGATCGCCCGCGAACGGCACGACGACCGACGGAATGCCGGCGCGCGCGGCCGAATGCGAAGTGCCCGACCCGCCGTGATGAATCGCCATCGATGTGCGCGGTAGCAACCAGTCGTGCGGCGTGTCGCCGATCACGTGAACGTTGGGCGGCAGCAGCGACGCGTCGATCGCGCTCCAGCCCGGATAGAACAGCGCGCGCCGGCCGTCGAGCGCCGCCGTCAGCGCGGCGGCCATCGCTGCACGATCGAAGCCCGTCATGCTGCCGAAGCCGATATAGGCCGGCCGCTCGCCCGCATCGAGGAACGACGCGAGCGCGCGCGGCGGCGTCCATTCGCGCGTATCGACGCGCCACTGACCGACCGCGCGCACGTGGTCGGGCCAGTCCGCCGGCGCGGACAGCAGCGCCGGCGACACGCCGTACAGCATCGGATGGTCGGTCCAGACGCGCCCGCGCGGCGGCAACCCGCAGACACTCGCCCGCGCGGCGTTCGTCGCGCGCCGGAACGCGTGCCACAGCAGCGCGTTCACGAGCCGGTGGCTCGCGCGGTTCAGCCAGCGCGGCACGCGGCGCGGCGGCAGGAACGGCGAGCCGAACGCCGCGGTGGGCGTAATCGGGATCATCCCGGCGCCGATCGCCGGCACGTTCCGATATTCCGCAACCGACAGACCGACGAACGCGGCAAGCCCCGATACGACGATCGCGTCGCAGCCGGCCGACGCCTGCGCGAGCTCGCGCATCCACGCGGCCGTGTTCGCGTTCGCGATCGCCGCGAGCGCCTTCGACGTGTCGCGGAATCCGCCCTGCCCGAGCACCGCGTCGGACAACGCGCCGCGAATGTCGCCAGATAGCGCGGCGCAGGGCACGCCGAGCGCCTCGGCGCTCGCGAGCGTCGAGGCATCGGCAAGCAGCCGCACGTCATAGCCGGCATCGAGCAGCGCGCGACCGAGCGCCGCGAGCGGACGCGTGTCGCCTTCGGTGCCATAGGTTGCAATCACGAGCTTCATCGGCGCTCCTCGTGCATCGGCATGAATGGTTTCAGAAAAGTGCACGTCGTATACTAATGCAATTCGTACACTTTCAGCGAAACGCTCCGCCATGATGCCACCGCCCGCCGATTCCGGCCGCCGCGCACGCAAGCGCATCCAGATGCTCGCGCATCTCGCCGACACCGCCGCGCGCCTGTTCGACGCGCACGGCTACGACGCGGTGACGATGGAGCAGATCGCCGACGAAGCGGACGTCGCGAAGCGCACGCTCTACAACCACTTTGCGACGAAGGAAGCCGTGCTCGCGCACTGGCTCGAACGCGAGCTTGCGCGCGATCTCGCGCATCTGCAGCGCGACGTCGCGCGGCGCAGGACGTTCGCGTCGCGGATCGCCTGCGTGCTCGATGCGTCGGCCGCCTGGTGCGAGCAGCATCCGGCGCATCTGCTCGCGTATCTGCGCCATCGGTTCCTGAGCATCGGTGCGACCGCACCGGAAGGCGGCGATCCGGGCGGCGGCGACATCGCGCCCGTCTGGCATCGACTGATCGCCGACGCGCAGCGCGCAGGCGAACTGAACCGGTCGCTGCCGGCCGAGCAGCTCGCGACGTGGTTCCATCACCTCTATCTCGGCGCGATGCTGCGCTGGCTGACGGTGCCGGGGCTGTCGCTGAAGCAGGAATTCCGTGCGGTCGCGAAGCTGTTCGTGGAAGGCGCGCAGGCCGCGCGGATCGCGCCGCGCGCCTCGCACGCCGCCCCGGCGCGATGAGCGTGCGTCGCGGGCCGCGCGCGCCCGCTGTGTCGGTCGCGACACAGGACCCATGCGAAAAGCGCCGCGCCGCAGTATGCTGACGACGTACGGCTGCACGGCGCGCGTCGGGCTCCCTCCGTATCGCGCGTTCTCGTGCCGCCGTCACGACCGCAATCCTGCGTCGCAAGGAGGGATTCGTGATGGCTACCACGCATCAGCATTTCCACCTCGAACTACGGCACGCCACTGCGCCGACCTATTTCATCAGCTACCTGTTCCCCGCGCTGCTGTTCGTGTACGAACTGCTGCGGGTCGGCCAGTGGATTCGCGATCACGGGATGCAGTTCGCCGCGTTCAAGCAGATGGGCTACGAGTTTCTGCTGATGCTGCTGTTCGTCGGACTGCAGATCGTCGTCGAGGCGATCTTTCTGCTCGGTGCCGCGATGCGCAAGGATCATCGCGACTTCGAACACCGCGTACCGAACGTGATTCTCGGGATCGGCTGCTCGATCGCGCTGCTCGCGATCGATCTCGCGATCCAGCTCGCGTTCTGATTCGGGCGTGCCTCGCCCGCCCGTGCGCTTAGGCGCGCGCGTCGCGCAGCAGCGTCGCGACGGCGGCCAGCACGTCGTCCGTGCGTTCGCGGTGCGGCATGTGCCCGCACGCGCCGAGCATCAGGTACGACGACGGGCCCGCGACGCGCGCGGCGATCCGCTTCGGGTGCGCGTCGGAGCCGTATTCGTCCTGCTCGCCGTGAATCGCGAGCGTTGCGCAGCGCACGCGCGGCAGGTCGTCGTCGAGGCTCCAGTCGCGAAACGCCGGCGACAGCCACGTGTCGACCCACGCGCGCAGCACCCATTCGGCCTTGTCGCCGTGATAGCGCGCGAGCCGGTCGAGCTGGCCCGATTCGTCGAACTGGCGCCCCGCATCGCGAATGCCGTCCAGCGTGCGCGGCTCGACGAAGGCCTGCGCGGCGACCGTCACGAGTGCGCGACAGCGATCCGGATACGCGGCCGCGCAACCGACCGCCATCCCGCCGCCGACGCTGTGTCCGAACGCGACGAACGCGTCGACGCCGAACTGCTCGAGCACCGCGCGAAACGCGTGGTCGGCCTCGTCGCGCACGAAGGTCGTCGCGAGCGTGCCGCGGTGTGGGTCCGAGCGGCCGAAGCCGAGACGGTCGTATGCGATCACGTCGCGTTGCGTCGCGGCCGCGAGGCGTTCGGGAAAGTCGCGCCACAGCTCGACGCAGCCGAGCGAATCGTGAAGCAGGAGGATGGGCGCGGCCGGCTGAGGCGCGGCCGGCTGAGGCGCGGCCGGCTGAGGCGTGGCCGGCTGAGGTGTGGCCGGCATAGGCGCTGCCGACTGAAGCGCGACCGTCTCCCCTGCGACAACCGCAGACGCAGCCCCCTTCCGCCCGGCACGCCAGCGCTTCGCGAACAGACGCCCATGCGGCGTCTCGACGTAGGTCTCCTCGGTGACGATATCGGTCATGTGTCGGTCGATGTGCGGGTGAACGGCCGCGTGCGGGCGGCCGGATCGAATCGCGTTCGATGGTGGCCTGCCGGTGCCCGGCGCGTCAAGCGCGGCACCGCGCGCGCCAAAACGAAACGGGAAGCGCACCGCTTCCCGTTCGTTGCCCGACGACGCGCCGCGCAGCACCGCGGCACGCTCGCGCTAGACCTCGGTCGCGTACAGCGCGTCGCGCTGCGCCTCGCTCAGCGAGTCGAGCGGCACGTCGGGCAGCCGGTAGCAGATCATCGTGCCGTACAGCTCGGCCAGGCAGTCGCTGCCGGCGTCGAGGGCGTAACCGTCCTCGCCGTCCGGCGCCGGCGGATACACTGCGCGCCACGCATTGATCGCGGCTTCGATTCGCACGATGGAAACGGGTTCGGTCTTCCGCTCGGCGGGTGATGCGCTCATGACTTCCTCTGGGTTGCGCGCTCCGCGGGCCGCGGCGGCCCGACGGAACGATGAAGATACCGGGCCGCGCCGGCCCGGCAGGGGTCGGAAATATAACCGGCTTTGACCCTGCATAGAGAAAATCCGAGCAAAAAAAACGGGAAGCCTGCGGCTTCCCGTTTCGTCGTCCGGAACGGCGTCCGCCGCCGCGCGCCGCGCGCCGCGCACGTCGTTATGCGGTTTCGTGCTGCGAGACCGGCTGCGCCTGTGCGCCGCGCTGCCCGTCGCGGTTCGCGGCAACCCACGGCGCGATTTCCATGTCTTCGTAGCGGACGAAACGGCTTTTCTTCACGAGCCGATAGCCGAGCCATACCGCGAGGAACAGCGGGATGCCGACATAGGTCGCGACGACGCCCGCCCAGTCGATCCGGTTCGCGAGAAACGCCTGATAGTCCTGACCGAGCGCGATCACGATGCAGAGGACGAACGCGAACAGCGGGCCGAACGGGAACCACTTCGACTCGTACGGCAGTTGATCGAGACGGTAGCCCTGCTTCACGTAGCCCTTGCGGAACCGGTAGTGGCTGACCGCGATGCCGAGCCACGCGATGAAGCCCGTCATTCCCGACGTGTTGAGCAGCCACATGTAGACGGTCTTGTCGCCGTAGAGCGACGTGAAGAAGCAGAGCGCGCCGACGGCCGTCGTCGCGTAGAGCGCATTGCGTGGCACGCCGCCCGGCGACAGCTTCGCGAACAGCTTCGGCGCGCGGCCTTCGGTGGCGAGGTTGTACAGCATGCGCGTCGACGCATACATGCCCGAGTTGCCGGCCGACAGCACTGCCGTTAGGATCACCGCATTCATCACGCCCGCGGCGAACGCGAGGCCTGCGTGACGGAACACGAGCGTGAACGGGCTCACGCCGATGTCGGTCACGTCGGTCTTCAGCAGGTTCGGGTCGGTGTACGGAATCAGCACGCCGATCACGAAGATCGCGAGCACGTAGAACAGCAGGATCCGCCAGAACACCTGACGCACTGCGCGCGGAATCGTCGTGCGCGGGTTTTCCGATTCGCCGGCCGCGACACCGATCAGCTCGGTGCCCTGGAACGAGAAGCCGGCGATCATCGCGACGCCCATCATCGCCGGCAGCCCGCCCGCAAACGGCGCGTCGCCGATCGTCAGGTTGCTCCAGCCGCCGTGCGGCGCGCCCTTCAGAATGCCGAAGATCATCAACAGGCCGACGCCGATGAAGGCGACCACGGTGACGACCTTGATCAGCGCGAACCAGTATTCGGCCTCGCCGAAGCCGCGCACGGTCAGTGCGTTCAGCAGGAACATCACGCCGAGGAACGCGGCGCTCCACCAGACGCCCGGTACGTCCGGGAACCAGTAGTGCATCACGAGCTGCGCGGCGACCAGCTCGACCGCGATCGTCACCGCCCAGTTGTACCAGTAGTTCCAGCCGAGCGCGAAGCCGAAGCCTTCGTCCACGTATTTCGCGCCGTACGTCGCGAACGAGCCCGACACCGGCATGAACGCGGCCATTTCGCCGAGGCTCGTCATCAGGAAGTACACCATCAGCCCGATCAGCATGTAGGCGATCATCGCGCCGCCGGGGCCGGCCTGCGAGATCGACGCGCCGGACGCGACGAACAGGCCCGTGCCGATCGAGCCGCCGATCGCGATCATCGTCAGGTGGCGCGCCTTCAGCGCGCGGTGAAGCTTGGGTGGGTTCTCGGACGAACCGGGTCGGTCGGAATTCGGAAGTGCGGACATAAACGAGACGAACGTTGAGCGGACCGGCGGGAGCCGGAGCGGCGCATACGGAACCGGGAGGTGCGATGCGCGGCCTGCGATGCGGCCCGATGCGCGTTGCGCCTGGCCGCCTGCGGCGAAGCGCGGATTCTACCTGATTCGTCGCAGGGACAGTTCGCGTCCGACCGCGCCGCGTCATGCAACGCTCAACGGAATCAACGAGTTGCACGCGCGTGACGGCGCGTCGATCCGGCACCGATAAATCGTTCGATGAATCGGGGCGCAATTGGAACAATATTCAGACGAATAAATCGAAATCCGCGCGATTCAAATCGTTCGCGTTTTCGTGATTTCGGTTCATTTCGCGCAGTCGGTAATCGCGGGTAACCGAACTGACGCCATTTTTTGCGCGGTCATTTTGCCCGCGATCGGCATCGTTTTCCGATTCGGGGGATAATACGGCCCGATTTGAAATAACCATCATCAGAAATCGCGCACGACGCGAACGTTTCGCCCCGACCGAGGATGAACTTGCTCCTGCCGTTCGCCGCACTGCGTCGCCATACCGCATCCGTCGTCTCGCGCGTGCTGTCGCCGCGCGGCGTGCTCGTCGCCGGCATCATGCTGCTGCTGTTCAGCTGGGCGCTTTCCGTGTCGCTGCTGATCGACGCGCGGCGCGATGCGCGCGATCACGCCGTCGAAAATGCGCGCAATCTGATGCTGCTGATCGAACGCGACGTCGCGCGCAATATCGAGCTTTACGATTTGTCGCTGCAAAACGTCGTCGACGGCATTGCCGATCCGGAATTGATGCGCTTGCCGCCGCCGCAGCGGCATCGCGTGCTGTTCGACCGTGCGGCGACCGGCACGTATCTCGGATCGATTTTCGTGCTCGACGCGCACGGCAATATCACGATCGATTCCGGCACGATTCCCGCACGCACCGGCAATTTCTCCGAACGCGATTATTTCGTCGCACATCGCGACGCGCAGGTGAAAGGGCTGTACATCAGCCGCCCTTATGCGTCGCGGCTGCGCGGCGGCGCACTGACGATCGCGCTCAGCCGCCGCATCGACCGCCCGGACGGCAGCTTCGGCGGCGTCGTGGTCGGCACGCTGAGCATCGACTACTTCCGGGCGCTGCTCGACGGCCTCGCCGTCGGCCGGCACGGCAGCGCGGCGATCGTCGAGGACAACGGCACGCTCGTGAGCCGGCTGCCGTTCGACGCGCGCGTCGTCGGCCTCGATCTGCACGATTCGCCGCTGTTCATCCAGGCGCGGCGCGCGGGCGACGGCGTGCTGACCGGCACCGGCGCGGTCGACGGCGTGCGGCGCATTTATGTATACCGGCAACTCGCCGGACTGCCGCTCATCGTCGACGTCGCGCCGGCCGAAGCCGACGTGTACCGGCCGTGGCGCCGCCGCGCGGCGTCGATCGTCGTGCTGATGAGCCTGTTTACCGGGTTTGTCGCATGGGGCTCGCTGCTGCTGTCGCGCGAGCTGCGGCGGCGGCAGGTGGCCGAAGCGAAGCTGTACCGGCTCGCGCGCACCGACTCGCTGACCGGCCTCGACAACCGCGGCGCGTTCGACGCGGCGCTCGCGCAGGAAGCGCGCCGCGCGGCGCGCAGCGGTCGGCCGCTGTCGGTGCTGTTCGTCGACGTCGACCACTTCAAGGCGTTCAACGACTACTACGGGCACCTGGCCGGCGACGACGTGCTGCGCCGCGTCGCGCAGTGCGCGTCACGCTGCCTGCGCCGCGCGACCGACCATATCGCGCGCTACGGCGGCGAAGAATTCGTCGTCACGCTGCCCGACACCGACGCGCAAGGCGCAGCGACCGTCGCCGAAGGCATCCGGCGCGCGATCGCGGCGCTTGGCATCGAGCACGTGAAAAGCCCTTACGGACACGTGACGGCCAGCATCGGCACCGCGACCGATGCACACGGCCGGATGGACGCGGCGACGCTGCTGCAGCGCGCCGACGACGCGCTGTACCGCGCGAAATCCGGCGGCCGCAACCGTGTCGAATACGCCGAGCGAAGCGCCGCCGGCGCATGATGCAGGGCGCGCACGCGTTCTTCGTGGACAGCCCGCGCCCGTTCCGCTAGCGTTACGGGTGCCTCGTGCGGCGCAACGCCGCGCGTTCCAGCCAACCGGTTCCGCCCGATGACCGTCACGCCTTCTGCCCGGCTGCCCGCCTGCCTGCGCGGCGCGCTGCGCCCGCTGCTCGACCCGTACCGCCGCTACCGGCATGCGAAGCTGATCCATGCGATGCGCGTCGCGCTCGCGATCCTCGTGTCGATCGCGCTGTCGACCGGCATGCGCGTGCCGCACGGCGAATGGTCGACGATTACCGTGCTGATCGTCGTCGGCGGGCTCCAGCATCACGGCAATATCCGCAAGAAGGCGGCCGAACGCGCGCTCGGCACGTCGATCGGCGCGGTCGCGGGGCTGCTGCTGATCCTCGTCCATTCCGCGCTCGGCGCGCCGCTCGCGTTCTATCTGCTGATGGCCGCCGCGTGCGGCCTGTGCGCGTATTACGCGATCGGCAAGGCCGGCTATATCGCGCTGCTGTCCGCGATCACGATGGTGATCGTCGCCGGGCATGGCGACAACGAGATCGTCGACGGCCTGTGGCGCGCGGTGAACGTGCTGACCGGCATCGCGATCGCGCTCGCGTTTTCGTTCGCGCTGCCGCTCTATGCGACCTATTCGTGGCGCTACAAGCTCGGCGACGCGCTGCGCGCCTGCGCGGCCGTGCACGCGCGGCTCGCCGGCGACCGCCACGTCAGCGACGACGCGCATCTGAAGGAAATGGCCGCCCTCAGCGCGCTGCTCGTGCAGTTGCGCTCGCTGATGCCGTCCGTGTCGAAGGAGTGCGCGATTCCCGTCGCGCATCTCGAGGCGATCCAGCGCAGCCTGCGGCTCTGCATCGGCTATCTCGAGATCCTGTCGAGCGCATTGCCCGCGCGCGAGGATGTCGCGGCCCGCGAATACATGCGCGTCTCGATGAAGGCGCTGCACCGGCGCATTCGCGACACGCTGATCGGCGCGAGCCGCGCACTGAAGTTCGGCACGCCGAGCCGGCTGTCGCCCAGGCGGCAGCCGGCCGGCACGCCGCCCGACGCGCCGCCGCCGCAGTTGTCCGGCTATGTGTCGATCACCGCGATGCTCGCCGCCGAAGTCGACCAGTTGCGCGAGAAACTGCTCGATACCGCGCAGGCGTGGAATATCTGATGCCGGCGGCCGTTGCGTCGACATTCTTTCAATTTCCATACAATTGCGGCGCGGCGGCGTACGGCCCGGTCCGTCGCCGCAGCGGCCGCGCGACCTGTTCGGCGGGCGGCCAAAAACGGCCCGAGAAGCCCGTCGCAGCGGGCCGCCGGGCCGATTTCCGCGAAATCAGCCCTTGCCGCAACTTCCCGGACAGCCGATACTCGCGTATTCCGCGAAATACGATCCCACCGGACTTCAATCCACGGTAATTCCTATGAGCACGATTCTCGAAAGCCTCCCGACCGGCCAGAAGGTCGGTATCGCCTTCTCCGGCGGCCTGGACACCAGCGCCGCGCTGCACTGGATGAAACTGAAGGGCGCCGTCCCGTACGCGTACACGGCAAACCTCGGCCAGCCCGACGAAGACGATTACGATGCGATCCCGAAACGTGCGCTCGAATACGGTGCGGCCGGTGCCCGCCTGATCGACTGCCGCGCGCAACTCGTCGCCGAAGGCATCGCCGCGCTGCAAAGCGGCGCGTTCCACATCACGACCGCCGGCGTCACGTACTTCAACACGACGCCGATCGGCCGCGCCGTGACGGGCACGATGCTCGTCGCCGCGATGAAGGAAGACGGCGTGAACATCTGGGGCGACGGCAGCACGTACAAGGGCAACGACATCGAGCGCTTCTACCGCTACGGTCTGCTCGTGAACCCGGATCTGAAGATCTACAAGCCGTGGCTCGACCAGACGTTCATCGACGAACTCGGCGGCCGCGCGGAAATGTCCGAATTCATGCGTCAGTCGGGCTTCGCGTACAAGATGTCGGCCGAGAAGGCGTATTCGACCGACTCGAACCTGCTCGGCGCGACGCACGAGGCGAAGGATCTGGAAAGCCTCGAAAGCGGGATCAAGATCGTGAACCCGATCATGGGCGTCGCGTTCTGGCGCGACGACGTGAAGATCGCCGCCGAAGAAGTGACGGTGCGCTTCGAAGCCGGCCAGCCGGTCGCGCTGAACGGCGTCGAGTTCAAGGATCAGGTCGAGCTGCTGCTCGAGGCGAACCGCATCGGCGGCCGTCACGGCCTCGGGATGAGTGACCAGATCGAGAACCGCATCATCGAGGCGAAGAGCCGCGGCATCTATGAAGCGCCGGGGCTCGCGCTGCTGTATATCGCTTACGAGCGTCTCGTGACGGGCATCCACAACGAAGACACGATCGAGCAGTACCGCGAGAACGGCCGCCGTCTCGGTCGCCTGCTGTATCAGGGCCGCTGGTTCGACCCGCAGGCGATCATGCTGCGCGAAACGGCCCAGCGCTGGGTCGCACGCGCGATCACCGGCGAAGTGAAGATCGAGCTGCGCCGCGGCAACGACTATTCGATTCTCAGCACGAAGTCGCCGAACCTCACGTATCAGCCGGAGCGTCTGTCGATGGAGAAGGTCGCGTCGACGTTCTCGCCGCGCGACCGGATCGGTCAACTGACGATGCGCAATCTCGACATCACCGATACGCGCGACAAGCTGCGCGTGTATACGCAGGTCGGGCTGCTGACGCCGGGTGAAGCGTCGGCGCTGCCGCAGATCAAGGGCGATAGCGGGGAGTAAGCCGCTTGCCCGCGGCCGGGTGGCGGGAATGCCGCCCGGCCGGTTGCCTGTCGAATCCGCGTTTCCCCTCGCCTTCCCCTCTCCCTTCCGCTCCCTTCCGGGCATTGCACGCACTGCCAGTACCAGGTCCGCAATCGGTAGGACGGCGCAGCTGGACCCGCTGCGGAAGAAGTCATTTCGGCGCGGCGGCCGTCGTCGTGCTCGTGGTCATCATCGTCGTTGCAGCCGCCACCGGGGCCGATGCCGGCGTCGTCGGCGTGCGCGCGAGATCCTGGCCGATCAGCTCCGCGATCGACTTCTCGCACGACTTGATCCCTTCCACCGACTTGTCGAAGTTCTTCTCGAGATCGCTGAAGCTGCCGTACGTGTACGCCACGTCGCTCTCGACGTGCACGCTGTTCGCCTTGACGTCGTAGCCGCACGCGAACGTCTTGAAATAGAGATCCTGCTTCGTCTTCGCGTCGATGATGCGCGCGCGGACGACGACCGAAGGAATGTAATCGGGCCGACTGGCCGGCGAAATGTAGCCGAACGACGTGAACCACACGTTCATGATCGCGTCCGCGTCGGTCTGGATGTCGGAATAGTCGTCCGACTTGCCGTCCGCCGCCCGCTTCGGTTTCTGGTTCAGCTTCACGATCTGATAGCCGTTGTCGGCAAGACGGCCGGTGACGCCGTCGACGATGTCCGGTACGAACGCGATCTTGTTGACCGTCACGCGCTCGGTGTAGGTGTTCGTATGGCTTGTGTTGAGGGCGACTTGCGCGAGTGCGCCGATCAGGCCGAAGCCGCCCGCGGCGCCGCCCAGATTGATGACGCCGACCTGCCTCGGCTCGGCGACTTCGAGGAGCGCGATCGAATGCAGCTTTTCACGCGCTTGCGCGTTCATATCGGTCTTCGGCACCGTCACGCAGCCGGACAGCAGCGTGACGAGCAGGCCGCACGCGAACAGCGTTACTGTGGAGCAGTTCTTCATTGAGTCGAAAGGGCTTAGGTTGTTGACGGAACGTTTTCGTCGGGCCGTCGCACGCGGCGCGTGAAGACGCCGCGTGCGACGGCCGTGCGTTTATTGCTTGATGACCTGACCGTATGCGACGAAGCTGTAATCAGCCGCGCGTAGCACGTACAGGATCGACCGCTGGAAGCCGTTGCTGCCGCGGATCGGCACGAACATGATCGCGGCGCTGCCCGACAGCGGCACGCCGGCCGGCAGCTTGCAGCCGGACGATGTCGAGGCCGTCAGCGTCATGTCGTACATGTTCTGGTTGGAGTTCGGCGTCGCGAGCAGCAGCGTGCCGGTCATGTTGCAACCGCTCAGCGTGCCGGTGACCGAGCCGCCCGATGCGATCGTGAACGATGCGTTCGTCGTCGACCATGCGCCGGTGACGCTGTCTTGCGTGACGCTCAGCGCGTTTTCGGCGTTGTAGGTCCACGTGAAGTCCGAGGCCGTACCGTCGCGACTGATCGTGCCGGACAGCGTCTGCTTCGCGCTGTATGCGCCCGATCCCGAGTCGATCTTCTTGACGATGCCCGTCATGCCCGCGAAGTTGAAGCCCGAGCTGAGCGACCACGTCGCGCCGTTGATCGTCAGGCTCGTGAAATCGTTGGACATCACGAACGAGCTGAGCAGGTTCAGCGTGCTGACGTTGTGGTTCGGGTCCACCAGGGCAATGGTCGAGTAGCCGAGGTTGCCCGACTGCGTCCAGATCCCGGTCGGGCCGCTCGCCGTTGCGGCGGTCGAACCGGCTTGCGGATTCGTCAGGCTCGGCAGCGCCTCGCCCACCATCGCCGGCTGCGAGGAAGCGACCGGTGCGCTTGCCGGTGCGGCCGCGAGCGGCGTCGATGCAACGGCCGGTGCGCTGGCTGCGTTATTGGCGCCGCCGGTATTGGCCGGTGCTCCGCTGCTTGCGTTCGACGAGTCGTCGCCACCGCCGCAGCCCGCGACGATGAATGCCGAGATCGCGGTTGCTGCCAGCAAACAAAGAGACTGCTTCTTCAATTCAACCCCCGTTTTTTTGATGCGTTTTTTGGTCGTTAAGATTCGGATCTGTTTGTGTTGCGTTGAGTTGGAATCGCTTGTTGTTTGGGTTTTTGGGCGGACCTCCTTCAGTGCTGGTGAGTGGGCTTTGTGATATTTCGACGATGGGCGATGCGAGGGTCGGCAGGTGGTCGATCCGCGGCGCGCGGGGTGGCGGATACAGGCGTGGATGCGCGGTCGCGCGAGGTGGCGCTCGCGGCGATGACAGCGCAAGGCGGCAGAAAAGCCGCTGCGCTGGAGCAAAAGGAAGCGACGCGCTGGCCCCCGTTGCCCGCGCGCCGAGTGGAATCGGTGCGTCTCATGTTCTGGTCAAGTACACGGCTTCGCCGGCCGTGCGCCCCTCGTCGGTTCGTCTTGTTGTTCGGTCGTTTTGGTACTGCTTTTGGGCGATCTCGAGGAAAGGTATCGGCAGGTTTTTCGCGTTCTTTAGCGGAATCGTTGAATGATTTTTCTAATCGATTCTCATTTGCCACGGAGGTATCCAGGCGCCTGATGCTGAACACCTCTTTACGTGGACGGCCCACGCGCACCCCGATACTTAGAAAGATCATCGTCGACCGGGTACGCGGCTGCCGGGCGAGCAGACAGAAGTATCCGAACTCATCCGCTTCGGACAACGACGCGCGACGGCATCAGCGCTTCACCGATCGTGATAGCCGCCGATTTCAGCTGGCCCACGCTTCACGAGCACACCACGGTGCACGGCAGATGCTCAAGGGTCCTCATTAAGGATAAGGTTGTACTCTCGCTCGAAGATCGGGTATGTAGCAAGATCGTGATCGTAAAATGCTTCGAAAAATCCCGATTCTTGCCACGCTCCGGGCGCAATGCTGATCGTCCCATTGGCGTCTATTTTTGAACGCCAGTTCGACGGGACCGTCGCACTTACCAGTTCAAAGCACTCCGCCTGGTGCTCCCCCAGGCTTGGCCATTCTCCCGCCTTCTCCGATGTCACTAATCCATAGCGACGCTTTCCAGCTGCATCGATCTCGACGGTCACCACATGGTAGATACGCCCGAGCGTCAGCCACGGAGAGGACGCTACCTCACGACCAAAGGCATCAAGTAAACGAACGCATTTAACTTTCATGGCTTCCTGGGTACAGGTTCCGGCATCGGCTCGCTACACTTTTCGTGCATCGTCTCGCGCCCGATACTAGCAAGACTCGCAGCTCCATTCGCACGCGTTTTGGTGCGGCACGCAATCAACGGAATTCGGCAAATGCACGTTGACGAAGACGTGCGCCGCGAGGCGGCGGGAAGGATTTTCTAGTGGTCGAACTTCGGTACGCGGCTGAGGGCGAAGCGAGCAAATCGGTTGGCAGCGCCGCGACGCTCACCGACGCCACAACGCACAAACCCGGTTCGCGGCAGCGTTCGCCTCACCGGCGCTCTCCGGGCAATAGCTGGCACACGCCTATCCTGCTATAGCACTCTACTGAAGCCAAAACGGCTCGCCCTCCAGCCCGTCGTATTCGGCAAGTGGCTTGTTCTTGTCGCGCGCGAAGCCCGGCAAGTCGGACATCACGACTCGAACCGGCTGGTAAATATCGAAATCGTTCAAAAACCATTTCGCCGAACTACAGGCGTTCTTAAAGCCCTCGAAGTATTTGCTGAACACATCGGCAAGGGTCGGCTGGTCCGGATTCAGCCAGCTCCGCTGCGGGTCGCCCGACAACAATGAATCCCACTCGACGGCTGAAGCGGCGGGTTGCTGTGCAAATATCTGGCGAGCCTGCTCCATCAGCACCGCAGCCTTATCGAGTTCTTCCCGCCGCAGGTAGCGGCGATACAAGCGATCAGTCAACAGCCTCCAGTCCTGCTCCGGGTGAGCCTGTTCCGCGTAGATTTTCAAGCACTCAAAGAACAGGATCACGTCCGAACTAGGGAAACGCTGATTTATTCGGCTCGGCGGTCATCGCAGACGTAGCC
>NZ_JBQYLP010000031.1:0-77268 GCF_052683555.1 Burkholderia sp. BC1 | reverse complement strand
CCTTGCGTCAGCAGCGAAGCTGCGCCCGTTGGGTATTTCCGCAGCCTGCTAAGCGAGCTGCTTGTGAAAGAACGTCGTCGCGCACGGCGCGCCGTCCGGCATCAGCGCGTAGTTCGGCACGACGCCCACACGCTGCCAGCCCGCGCGCTCGTACAGCCGTTCGGCGTCGCCGCCCGTCACGGTGTCGAGCACGAGCACCGTCTTGCCGGCGTCGCGCGCGGCCGCATCGGCCGCAGCCAGCAGCCGCGCGGCGACGCCCTGCCGGCGCGCGTGCCGCGCGACCAGCATCTTCGCGATGTCCGCGCGATGCGGCTGATTCTCCGGCTGCGCGGTCACGATCTGCACGGTGCCGACGATGCGGCCCGACGCGTCTTCGGCGACGAGCAGGATGCGCTCGCCGTTCGCGACGCTTTCGGCGACGCCGGTCCAGAACGCCACGGCCGTCGATCGCGCGATCGGCAGCATGAAGCTGACGGACGCACCGCCTTCGACGCAATCGATCAGCACGTCGGACAGTGCGTCGACATACGCGATGGCCTCGTTCGCGCCGACGCGGCGCACGGTCACAGATTTGGTCATTCCCCCTCCGGTAGTCAGGTCGGACGCGCGGCACGCGCCGGTTCGCGATCGGCAGGCGTGCGAACCGTCGGCGTTCGGCGTTCGGCGTTCGGCGTTCGGCGTTCGGCGTCAGCGTCGGCGTCGGCGCTCGGCGCTCGGCGCTCGGCGTCAGCATCAGCGACAGCAGCAGCGCCAGTGGATGCTGCGCCCACAACGATCGCCGGTCGCGCATTCGCTATGCTACGCGATGAAAATAGTTGCCGCACCGCCGCAGTCGCGCGACGGGCGGCCGGCGCGCCGCCTCGGCCGGGCGCCGCGCAGCGCGGGCGCCATACGCGGCATCGCAGCATCGGCCGCGGCCTTCCCGGCATTGCGACGCGCCGCGCGCCCGCCTAGGATTTCTGAACAAGCGCCGCGCGCACCGGCACGCCACCCGTGCCGACGCCCGGCCGAAGGAGGCAACCATGATGCACTCGCACACGACGCGCATCAGCCGGCACGTGAATGCGCCGCGCAACCGCGTGTATCGCGCGTTGCTCGATCCGCATGCGGTCGAGCAATGGAAGGTGCCCGACGGCATGACGTGCCGCGTCCACGCGTTCGATGCGCGCGAGGGCGGCGCGCTGCGCGTGTCGCTCACCGCCGATGCGGCGGCGCCCGCCGGCAAGACCGACGCGCACACCGACACCTATCACGGCCGCTTCGTGACGCTCGTGCCGGATCGGCAAGTCGTCGAGATCGACGTGTTCGAGACCGACGATCCGATGCTGCGCGGCGCGATGACGATCACGATCACGTTGTCGGACGAAGACGGCGGCACGCGCGTCGACGCGGTCCACGACGGCGTGCCGCCCGGTGTGCCGGCCGCGGACAACGAGACCGGCTGGCGCATGGCGCTTGCTCGGCTCGCGGCGCTCGTCGAAGACGGCGGTCGGCCGCACGCCTAAGCCGCAAACGCACGACCGTTGTCAGACGAAGACGCTGGCACGCGTGTCGACGCGGTCCACGGCGCCGTGCCGCCCGGTGTGCCGGCCGCGGACAACGAGACCGGCTGGCGCACGGCGCTTGCGCGGCTCGCGGCGCCCGTCGAACACGGCGGTCGGCCGCACACCTGAGCCGCAAACGCGAAATCCGCCCGCGACCGCGACGCGCGCCGCGCAACACCGCGACCGGCTGCGCGAAACACCGCCCCATGCGACACTGGCGCGCATGCGCCGACGCACCGATCGTTCGCGCGCACGCCCGCCGTCCGGCCCTGCCCGAGGAGACTTCAGCGATGAACGCAGCGCGCACCGCCACGTGGTACTTCGATTTCGTTTCGCCGTTCGCCTACCTGCAGCAGGAACAGTTCGACCGGCTGCCGCCCGACGCCGCGTTCGAGCCGACGCCGATCGTGCTCGGCGCGCTGCTCGCGCACTGGGGCCAGAAAGCGCCGGCCGAAATCGCGACGAAGCGCATCTTCACGTACCGCCACGCGCAATATCGCGCGGACAAGCTCGGCATTCCGTTCCGGATGCCGCCCGCGCATCCGTTCAACCCGATCCAGCCGCTGCGCCTCGCGATCGCGATGGGGAATTCGCGCGACGCGATCCGCCGCATCTTCCGGCACATCTGGCGCGACGGCCACGACGTCGCGTCGCCCGAAGGCTTCGCCGCGCTGTGCGACGCGGTCGGCTTTCCGGAAGGCGTGCGCGCAGTCGACGCGCAGCCGGTCAAGGACGCGCTGCGCGCGAACACCGATCGCACCATCGCGCACGGCGTGTTCGGCGTGCCGACCTTCGAGCTCGACGGCGATCTGTTCTGGGGCGAGGACGCGACCGACATGTTCGTCGACTGCGCGGCGTCGCGCGCATGGCTCGACTCGCCGGAAGTGCGGCGCATCAGCGCGCTGCCCGAAGGCATTCGTCGACGCTGAGCGCCGGCGGCGCCGGCCGCCGCATCACGCGTCGCGCCCTTCGACGAGACGCGGCACCGCTTCGCGCATCATCGCGGCGAACCGCACGAGCCGCGACGGATAGAACTGCGCGTGCGGATAGATCAGATAAACGGGCAACGGCGCCGCGTGCCACTCGGGCGCGAGATGCACGAGTTCGCCGCGCGCAAGGTCGCCGGCGAGCATCCACGACGAACCGACGCACGCACCGACGCCGAGCAGCGCCGCGCTGCGCAGCGCGTACAGATTCGCGGTGGTCATGCGCGGGCGAATCCGGATCCGGCGCGTGTCGCCGGTCGCCGCATGCGTGAGCGTCAGCTCGGTGCGGTAGTACGTGCTCAGCGCGAGCCACGGCAGCGCGGCGAGCGCGTCGGGATCGCGCGGCACGTCGGCACCGCCGAGCACCGACGGCGCCGCCGCGACGAAACGCGGCACGTTCGTCAGCCGGATCGCGACCACGCCCGGATCGGTCGGTTCGCCGACCTGGATCGCGCAGTCGATGCCGCTGCCGACGAAATCGCGCACGTCGTCCTGTAGCAGCCATTCGACCGACACGCGCGGATAGTCGCGCAGGAATCCCGCGAGCGGCTCGACGAAGCGCTCCTGTCCGAACGCATGCGGCACGGCGACGCGCAGCAGGCCGTCGGGCTCCTCCTGCGCGCCGCGCAGATCGGCTTCGAACGCGGCCCAGCTCGCGAGCAGATCCTTCGCGCGCTTGAAGCAGCGCTCGCCGTCGACGGTCAGCCGCATCGCGTGCGTCGTCCGCTGCAGCAGCCGCACGCCGAGCGAGCGCTCGAGCGCCTGCAGCCTGCGGCTGACCGTCGGCTGCGTCGTATGCAACTGCGCCGCGGCGGCCGACAGGCTGCCGGCCTCGACTATGCGTACGAACGTCTCCATCAGCTCGAAACGATAGCCGGCGCTGTCCACGGGCACCGTCGGAATGCGCGAACCGCCTTGTGCGTCGCGGGATTCATGGGATTTTTCAGTCATACGCGAAACGTATAACAAGTCTGCGCGGCGCGCTACTACCGTCGCGCGTGCCGCGCGGTCACACTCGCGTCCATCGTGTTTCCACCACCGAGGACGCCCATCATGTCTACTCCGCACCGTCTCGTTGCCGCGCCGCACGCGCAGCCTGCCGCCCCGGCCCACGCCGCGGCTTCGTCGCTGCCCGGCCGCCGTCTGGTCGTGCTGCTCGCCGCGGCGGCCGGCCTCGGCGTCGCGCCGCTCTATTACGCGCAGCCGATGCTCGGCGCGCTTGGCCCCGACCTGGGCGCGTCGGCGCGCGCGATCGGTTTCGTGCCGACGCTCACGCAGCTCGGCTACGCGCTCGGGATCCTGCTGCTCGCGCCGCTCGGCGACCGCTTCGACCGACGCCGCGTGATCGTCACGAAAGCCGGCGCACTGGTCGTCGCGCTGCTGCTCGCGGCCGTCGCGCCTTCGCTCGGGCTGCTGCTCGCGGCGAGCTTCGCGATCGGCCTCACCGCGACGATGGCGCAGGACGTCGTGCCGGCCGCCGCGACGCTCGCGCACGACCAGCACCGCGGCCGCGTCGTGGGCACGGTGATGACGGGGCTGCTGCTCGGCATCCTGCTGTCGCGCGTCGTGGCCGGATTCGTCGCCGAAACCGCCGGCTGGCGCGCGATGTTCGCGCTCGCCGCCGCGAGCGTCGCCGCGATCGGCATCGTCGCCGCGCGCGGGCTGCCGCGCTTCGCGCCCACCACGCAGTTGCCGTATCGCGCGCTGATCGGCTCGCTGCGCGAGCTCTGGCAGCGTCATCGGGCGCTGCGCCGTGCGGCGCTCGCGCAAGGCCTGCTGGCGATCGGCTTCAGTGCATTCTGGTCGACGCTCGCGGTGATGCTGCACGATGCGCCGTTTCATCTCGGCAGCGCGGCAGCCGGCGCGTTCGGCCTTGCCGGCGCCGCCGGCGCGCTGGCCGCGCCGATCGCGGGACGGCTGGCCGACCGTCACGGGCCCGAGCACGTGACGCGCATCGGGATCGGAATCGCGACGCTGTCGTTCGCCGCGATGGCCGCCGCACCCGCGATGCCGGCGCACGCGCAGCTCGCGCTGCTGTCGGCCGCCACGATCGGCTTCGATCTCGGCGTGCAGGCGACGCTGATCGCGCATCAGGCGATCGTGTACCGGATCGATCCGGCGTCGCGCAGCCGCCTGAATGCCGTGCTATTCGTCGGCATGTTCATCGGCATGGCGGCCGGCGCGGCGCTCGGCAGTCTGTTGCTCGCGCAACTGGGCTGGAACGCGGTGATCGCGCTGGCCGTCGTGACGTCGCTCGCCGCACTCGCGGTTCGCATGTGGCGACAATAAGCGCGCTTCGCGCGGCGCCGTGTTTTTTTGACGCATCGGATTCCTGCCGTTTTTTTTTCGCCGATCGCGGCGACTTGCGCGCATTCATCCGACCATTTCGACCGCCCCGCCGCACGGCGCCGCGCGGCGCGGCCCCGTCGGACGAGCGCGATCCCTCAGGGGAATCCCGGTATTTTTTCGCATTTTCTTCGAAATTACGGATGACATACTTGCCCCCCGTTGCGCTCCGCTGCGAGCGCGCTTCCTGATTCCGCCGGTCGCGCGCGATGCGCTGCGCGCCCGCCGGCGTCGCAGAACATGAACGATTTCGATACGACGATTCAGACCTTTCTCACCCACATCACGCTGAGCCCGCTCGCGAATCATGCGGTGCGCGTGATCGCGGGGCTCTACACGTTCAAGGGCTTCATCCTGATTCCCGTGCTGTGCTGGCTCTGGTTCCAGCCCGGCCCCGAGCGCGAGCGGCAGCGCGAATACGTCGTCGCGACGGTTGCCGGCGGCCTCGTCGCGCTCGCCACCGGCCGCGTGCTCGCGCATGCACTGCCGTTCCGCGTGCGGCCGATCTACAACCCCGATCTGCATCTGCACTTTCCGTCGGCCGGCCTGCGCGCGGCCACGCTGCAGAACTGGAGTTCGTTTCCGAGCGATCACGCGATGCTGTGGATGGCGATCGCGACCGGCATCTTCATCATTGCGCGCCGCATCGGCGTGTTCGCGCTGCTCTACACGATCGTGTTCATCTGCGTGCCGCGCGCATATCTCGGCTTTCATTACCCGACCGATCTGCTCGCGGGCGCGGCGATCGGCATCGCCATCACCTGGCTGCTGACGCGCGATGCGATCCGCGCGCGCTTCGCGCCGCAGGTGCTGCAGGCGATCCGGCGTTTTCCGGCGCCGGCCTACACGCTCGCGTTCCTGCTCTGCTTCGAGCTGATCACGCAGTTCGACGAACTGCTGACGCTCGCGCAGTCCGCGACGCACGCGATGTAGCGCGGGACGGACGATGCTGCCGCCGACCTTCCGACCACCGCGCACGCGCTGCCGGCCGTTCGCGGCCCCGGCACGCCGCGCGCAGCGCAGGGACGGCGCGTCGATTGCCGCGACCGCCACCGCCACCGCGGCCGCGTGCCGCGCGGGCGGCATCAGTCGCGATCGGGCGCGCCGAGCGGAAAGAACGGCCGGTACGGCCGCGCTTCGTCGACCGCCCGCGCAAACGACGGCCGCGCCAGCAGCCGCTGCCGATACGCGATCACGTTCGCGAACGACGGATCGATCCGATGCGTCCAGTCGGCATAGAACAGGAACGGCGCCGCGCCGCAGTCGGCGAGGCTGAAGCGGTCGCCGGCAGCCCATTCGCGATCGGCCATCCGCGCGTCGAGCCACGCATACGCGGTGTCGAGCATCGCACGCGCATCGGCGACACCGCGCGCGTCGCGCTCGCCCGGCGGACGCAGCGCGTCGAGCACGATTTTCTGCTGCGGCGTCGATACGTAGTTGTCGAAGAAGCGATCCATCATGCGCACGTCGAGCGCCGCATGCGGATCGTCGGGCAGCAGCCGCACGGGGCGCGGATGGTTGAGGTCGAGATACTCGACGATGATCGTCGCCTCGATCAGCGTGCGGCCCGCGTCGACGAGCACCGGGAAGCGCTTCATCGGCCACAGCGCGGCGAGTTCGCGCATCGGCGCCGGATCGTCGTGCGCGAGCAGGCGATAGTCGAACGGCGTGCCGTTCTCGTACAGCGCGGTCAGCACTTTCTGGCAGTAGGACGAAAACGGGTGGGCATACAGCGTCGGCAGCATCGCGCGTCTCTCCGGTGATGGCGCCGCGTCGTGCGGCGCGGCAGGGTCGATACCGTGACGACGATCGGCGAGCCGCCGATTCGACATCGGCACCATCATCGCCGAAAACCGCGCTGCGCCGCGGCTATGCGCGGCCGTCCGTCACGATGCGCCCTTCGGCACGCCAGCGCAGCATGCCGCCACCGAGATTCGCGACGCGGTCGAAGCCCGCATTGCGCAGCAGCACGGTCGCCTGCGCGGAACGTCCGCCCGCGCGGCATACGGTGACGATCGGCCGCTCGCGTGCGAGCTCGCCGGCGCGCGCGGCCAGCTCGCCGAGCGGGATCGGCGTCGCACCCGGCAGATGGCCGAGCGGGCCCGTGAATTCGTCGGGCTCGCGCACGTCGACGATCTGCACCGCCGTCAGATGATCCTCGAGCCACTGCGCATCGATTTCCCAGAATCCGGCGAACGTGTACGCCAGCGGCGCCCAGTCCGCGGCGTCACGTGCATCGGGCGCGCTCGCCGCGACGCCGCAGCGCAGATTGGCGGGCACCGCGACGTCGATCTGTCGCGGGTGCGCGAGCCCGAGGTTGCGCATGTAGCCGGCGAAGTCGTCCTCGCTCAGATCGCCGCCGAGCCGCGGGTTGAAGCGCCGCTCCTCGGCGACGCTCGTCACCGACAGCCCGCGGTAGTCGTGCGCCGGATACAGCAGGCACGCGGCCGGCAGCGTGAACAGCCGGCCGTGCACCGAGCGGTACAGCGCGCGCGGGTCGCCTTGCTGGAAATCGGTGCGGCCCGTGCCGCGAATCAGCAGACAGTCGCCGGTGAATGCCTTCGATTCGTCGTCGAGCACGAGGCTGATGCAGCCGCTCGTGTGGCCGGGCGTCGCGCGCACCGTCACGTAGCGCGCGCCGAACGTGCAGCGATCGCCGTCGCGCAGATAGCGGTCGGCACCCTGCGCGCCGCTGTCGGCCGAGATTGCGATCGCGCTGCCGGTGCGCTGCTTCAGCAGCCACGCGCCCGTCACGTGATCCGCATGCACGTGCGTGTCGATCGTCGCGACGAGCCGCAGCCCGAGCTCGTCGAGCAGCGCGGCGTCGCGGCGCACCTGCTCGAAGACGGGGTCGATCAGCAACGCTTCGCGCGCGGCCGGATCGGCGAGCAGGTACGTGTAGGTAGACGATTGCGGGTCGAACAGTTGCCGGAAGATCATCGGAATGGCTCCGTCGCGTGGCGCGTCTCTCTAGCGTAGGTCAAAACGCGCGCGCCGCCGCGGTGGCTGTGCACGACGCGCACGGCGCGACCGTCGATCGGGGGCTCGCTTACACTACGGGCCGTTCCGTTCGCGTTCAGAGGAATTTCGTCGACATGTCGCTGACCATCGATCCGAAGCAGGCCGCCGCACTGCTCGCCGTCGCCGATACGGGCAGCTTCGAGCAAGCGGCCGTGCGGCTGCACGTGACCGCGTCGGCGATCACGCAGCGCGTGCGCGCGCTCGAAGCGAGCCTCGGCACGCCGCTCGTGCTGCGCACGCGGCCGTGCCGTCCGACCGTCGCCGGGCAGCGCGTGCTGCAGCATCTGCGCCGCGTCGCGCTGCTGCAGGCGGACCTGCAAAGCACGCTCGCGACCGAACGCGAAACGCCGATCTCGGTCACGATCGCGCTGAACTCGGACAGCCTCGGCACATGGTTTCTGCCGGCGCTGACATCGGTGCTCGCGGGCGAGCGCATCCTGTTCGAGCTGATCGTCGAGGATCAGGATCACACGTTCGCGCTGCTCGAAAGCGGGATGGCGGTCGGCTGCGTGACGACCGAGCCGAAGCCGATGCGCGGCTGCGTCGCGACGCCGCTCGGCACGATGCGCTATCGGCTGCTCGCGGCCGACGCGTTCGCCGCGCGCTGGTTTCCGCGCGGCCTCACACGCACGAGCGCGCGCGATGCGCCGGTCGTCGCGTATTCGCGGCGCGACACGCTGCAGTCGTCGTTTCTGGAACAGCGGTTCGGGCTGCCGCCCGGCGCGTATCCGTGCCATTACGTGCCGGGCACGCACGCGCATTTCGCGGCGGTGCGGCACGGGCTCGGCTACGCGATGGTGCCGGAGCCGCTGATCGGCGACGCGCCGCTCGCCGCGCAGAAGCTCGTCGATCTCGCGCCCGCGCATCCGACCGACGTCACGCTGTACTGGCACGCGTGGACCGTGCAGTCGCCGACGATGGCGTCGCTGTCCGCGCGCGTCGTCGAAGCGGCGCGCCGCCTGCTCGCGCCGCTGCCGTAATCCGCGACGAACGCGCGACACAGCCTGCATCGCGGCAAAGGACACGTCGGGAAACCGGGCCGCGCCGCCTATACTTTTTGCATCGGCCGCGCGAACGCGCCGTGCGACCGACGATGCCTACCCGGCCGTTCCTCGTTCTGCAAGGAGCACATCATGTCCCGCCGCTATATCGACTGCCGCGAGTTTCCCAGCGCGATGCACTGCTCGGTCGCGATTTCCGCGGATTCCGATAACGAACTGCTGGAGGCCGCCGTCCAGCATGCGGTGTCGGTCCATCAGCACACCGACAACGCCGAACTGCGTACCCAGCTGAAAGCGCTCTTCCACGACGGCACGCCGCCCGTCGACACGCCGCGGCAAGCGTGATCGACGAGCCCCGCCCTCAATCGAACGACGGGGCACCGCATCGCCCCGTCACCCCCGTTCCCTGCTTCGCGCCCTGTCGCGCCGGCGCTCTGCCGGCCGGCGCATTCCGTTTTACGCGCGACGCTGGGCGAAGTACGCGCCGACGGCATCGATGAAGGTATCGATGTCCGCGCGCGAGACGTCGCAGTGCGTGACGAAGCGCGACGCGTAGAGCATCTGCGTCAGAATCCCGCGCGCCTTCAGCCAGGCCTCGAGCGGTGCGCAATCGGCTTCGGGGAACTGCGCGAACACCATGTTCGTCGCCTGCGAGAGCACTTTGACCGGTTCGATGCGCGCGAGCCCTTCGGCGAGATGTGCGGCGTTCGCATGATCGTCGGCCAGGCGTTCGACGTTGTGGTCGAGCGCATACAGGCACGCCGCCGCGAGAATGCCCGACTGCCGCATCCCGCCGCCGAGCACCTTGCGCCAGCGCTGCGCGCGCTCGATCAGCGCACGGCTGCCGACCAGCACCGAGCCGACCGGTGCGCCGAGCCCCTTCGAGAAGCAGATCGACACGGTATCGAACGGCGCGCACAGCTCGGCGATCGAGCGGCCCGACGCGACGGCCGCATTGCAGACGCGCGCGCCGTCGAGGTGCGCCGACAAGCCGCGGCTGCGCGCGAACGCGACGGCTTCCTGCACGTAGCCTTCCGGCAGCACCTGGCCGCCGATCGTGTTCTCGAGCGCGAGCAGGCGCGTGCGCGCGAAGTGGTTGTCGAGCGGCTTGATCGCGGCGGCGATCTTCGCGAGCGGCAGCGTGCCGTCGGGCGCGTTCTCGATCGGTTGCGGCTGGATGCTGCCGAGCACCGCCGCGCCGCCGCCTTCGTATTTGTACGTGTGGGCGAGCTGCCCGACGATGTATTCGTCGCCGCGTTCGCAATGCGCCATCAGCGCGGCCAGATTGCTCTGCGTGCCGCTCGGAAAGAACAGCCCCGCTTCCTTGCCGGCCCGCTCGGCCGTGGCGGCCTGCAGGCGCAGCACGGTCGGGTCGTCGCCCCAAACGTCGTCGCCGACTTCGGCGGCAGTCATCGCGGCCAGCATCGCCTGGCTCGGACGTGTCACGGTATCGCTGCGCAAATCGATCATCTTCGTGCCCTGAGTGAACGCGGACCGGATCCGTAGCGCCCGGCCCTGCCGAAACGAAACTCAGAGTGTACGCAATTCGCGACGCGCGCGCGGAACGCGCGGCGCGCAGGGCTACGGCCGCGCTTCGTCGGTGCGCCGCGCGACTGCAGCGGCGCGCGCGACGCGACGACTCGACGACTCGACGACGCGATCAATATCGCGGCGGCGGCGGTTGCACGCCGGGCGGCGGCAGCGGCGGCGCAGCGCGCGGCGGCGCGCCGGCGCCGCTGTAGCCGCCGTACGCGTCGCTCATCGCGCCCGGCACCGGCACGCGGTTGCCGGCCGCGTACATGCATTGCAGGTAGCCGTAGTCATAGCGGCGCTGGACGTCGTACGCGGAACCTTGCGCGGCACCGGTGCCGACCACACTGCCGGCGAGCAGCCCCGCGCCGGCGCCGACCGCGGCGCCGGTGCCGCCGTTGAACGCGGCGCCCGCCGCCGCGCCGAGCGCCGTGCCGACTGCGGCGCTGCCGAGCGCGCTCGCCGTCGACGCCTGCGCGGCGTTGACGCCGCCCGACTGCTGAAGCGCGAACTGCCGGCAGTTCGCGTCGTCGACGCGGAACTGGTCGAAGGTCTTGCCGGTGCCCGGCAGCGCCATCACGCTCGGCCCGGCCGGCAGGTACGCGCATGCGCCGAGCAGGCCGGTCAGCGCCAGCACGGCCGGTGCGCGCAGCGATCGAATCGTCTGCTTCATCGCCGGATCTCCACTATTGCGGCCGCGCCGGCACCGAGCGCCAGCCCGACTTGCAGGTCTTCACGTACGGGTAGTAATGCTTCGACGCGTCGCAGTAGTACCAGAGGTCCGGATCGCCGCCTGGCTGCGGCTGATCCTTCTCGACATACTGCGGCGGCGGCGCGGGCTCGACCGGCACCGCGACGACGGGCGGCGCGTAGTAGTACGGTGCGGGCACGACGGGATAGCCGTACGGGTAGCCGGGGCCGACATAGACGCCGACCCGGGCGGCATGCGCGACACCGCTCGTCGCCGCCATCACGGCGGCCGCGGCACCGAGCGCGAGCTTCAATCGATTCACGTCACGTTCTCCGGCAGCAGGTTCGCCGATGCGAACCCGACAGATGGAACGCTACGCCGCGCGCGCTTCGCCTTCCATTACGGGCGCGCGCGCGAATGTTGCGCATCGTTACGCATGTGACAGCGCGTCGCGCGACGACGCATCGGCAGGCCCGCGCGCATTACGCGTTAACGCATGGAAACGGAACACCGCGCGCGACGTGCCGCATCGCGCCCGATCGCCCCGCGCGGTTCCGATGCCGCGACGCGCCATATTGACGCACGTGCGGCAAGCCGCCACGCCGCGCGGATGCGCGCCGCACGCATCGTTCTTGATACAAATCAACGATTTACGCCGCAACCGCGCGCTGCGGGCTGGACATCTGCGACGAGTTGGCACATTTCGCGACGCAACATCGCGTCCGATACTCCAGCCAACCCCGCAGCGCTGTGCCGGGGTCCGCCGGCATCCGTCGGCGGGTATCGTCTGCTTCGGTCAACTGGTATGGACACCGCTTTTTCGGCCCTCGATCTGGCCCGCCTGCAATTCGCGTTCACCGTCTCCTTCCACATCGTCTTTCCGGCCATGAGCATCGGGCTCGCGAGCTTCATCGCCGTGCTCGAATACCGCTGGCTGAAAACCGGCAAGGCGTACTACAAGACGCTGTGCCTGTTCTGGTCGAAGATCTTCGCGGTCGCGTTCGGGATGGGCGTCGTCTCGGGCGTCGTGATGAGCTATCAGTTCGGCACGAACTGGTCCGGGTTCTCGAGCTTCGCCGGGTCGGTCACGGGCCCGCTGCTGATGTACGAGGTGATGACCGCGTTCTTCCTCGAAGCAGGCTTCCTCGGCATCATGCTGTTCGGCTGGAATCGCGTGAGCCCGCGCGCGCACTTCGGCGCGACGCTGATGGTCGCGATCGGCACGCTGATCTCGACGTTCTGGATCCTCGCGTCGAACAGCTGGATGCAGACACCGCAGGGCTTCGAGATCGTCGACGGCCGCATCGTGCCGACCGACTGGTTCGCGATCATCTTCAACCCCTCGTTCCCGTACCGGCTGCTCCACATGGCGATCGCCGCGTTCATCGTCGCCGCGCTGGTGGTGGCCGCGACGGGCGCGTATCACCTGCTGAAAGGCCGCCGCGACAAGAGCGTGAAGAAGATGTTCTCGATGGCGCTGTGGCTGCTGCTCGTGCTCGCGCCGGTGCAGGCGATCATCGGCGACCAGCACGGCCTCAACACGCTGAAGCATCAGCCGGCGAAGATCGCCGCGATCGAAGGGCTGTGGGAAACCGAGAAGGGCGGCACCGCGCTGAACCTGTTCGGCATTCCGGACATGAAGGCCGAGACGACGCGCTACGCCGTCAAGGTGCCGCATCTTGGGAGCCTGATCCTCACGCATAGCTGGGACGGCGAGATCCGCGGGCTGAAGGAATTCCCGCCGGAAGACCGTCCGAATTCGACGCTCGTGTTCTGGAGCTTCCGGATCATGGTCGGCCTCGGCTTCGCGATGATCGGCCTTGCCGTGCTCGCGTGGTTCCTGCGCCGCCGCGGCCGCCTGTATGAGTCGAAGCTGCTGCAGCGCTTCGCGCTCGTGATGGGTCCGGCCGGCTTCGTGTCGCTGCTCGCCGGCTGGGTGACGACCGAAGCGGGCCGTCAGCCGTGGGTCGTGTACGGCGTGATGCGCACCGCGCATGCGGTGTCGCCGCTGACGGTGCAGCAGGTCAGCGTGTCGATGATGACGTTCGTGATCGTGTACTTCCTCGTGTTCGGCACCGGCGTCTACTACATGCTGAAGCTGATGAAGGCCGGCCCGGCGCTGCCCGACGCGAAGCACGACGACACGCCCGACACGCGCCGCGATCACACCGCGCGCCGCCCGATGTCGGCCGTCGACGAACCGCTCGAGACCGTCTGACCCGCCACCCCATCCGCATACGAGAAAACTATGGACGTCACCGTAATCTGGGCCGCGATCATCGCATTGGGGCTCTTCATGTACGTCGTGCTCGACGGCTTCGACCTCGGCATCGGCATCGTCTTCCCGTTCTTCCCGGACGAGAAGGAACGCGACCTGATGATGAACACGGTCGCCCCCGTGTGGGACGGCAACGAAACCTGGCTCGTGCTCGGCGGCGCCGGGCTGTTCGCCGTGTTTCCGGTCGTCTATTCGACCGTGCTGTCCGCGCTCTATCTGCCGCTGATCTTCATGCTCGTCTGCCTGATCTTCCGCGGCGTGTCGTTCGAATTGCGCGCGAAGGCGCGCCGCACGAAGCAGCTGTGGGATCTCGCGTTCATCGGCGGCTCGGCCGGCGCGACGTTCTTCCAGGGTGTCGCACTCGGCGCGTTCCTGCAGGGCATCGACGTGAAGGACGGCGTGTTCGCCGGCGACGCGTTCGACTGGCTGACGCCGTTCAGCCTGCTGACGGGCCTCGGCCTGATCGCGACCTACGCGCTGCTCGGCTGCTGCTGGCTCGTCGCGAAAACCGAGGGCGACCTGCAGCGCCGGCTGCATCGCGTCGTGTGGCCGCTGACCGTCGTGCTGCTCGGCTTCATCGCGATCGTCAGCCTCTGGACGCCGCTGCAGGATCCGGCCATCGCGCAGCGCTGGTTCGATACGGGGTTGTTCTGGCGACTGCTGCCGGTGCCGTTCCTCGTCGCCGGCTGCGCGGTGTGGATGCGCCGCGCGGTGCGCGCCCGGCACGACATGACGCCGTTCGTGCTCGCACTCGCGCTCGTGCTGCTCGGCTACGTGGGGCTGCTCGTGTCGCTGTTCCCGTACGCGATTCCTCAGACGCTGACGATCTGGGAAGCCGCCGCGCCGCATTCGAGCCAGACCTTCACGCTGGTCGGCGCAGCGGTTATCCTGCCGATCATCATCGCCTACACGACGATGGGTTACTGGGTATTCCGAGGCAAGGTGCGCCATGAAGACCAGCATTACTACCACCACTGATCGCGCCGACGGCCGGCCCGATGCGCGGCGTCCGCGGATGCGCGGCTGGATGTGGTTCGTCGTACTGTGGGCCGGCGGCGTGATCGGCGCCGTCACGCTCGGCTATGCGTTCAAGATCTTCATGAATCTGACGCTGTTCGCGGTGAAATGAAAACGGCCGCTTCGATCGTCGCTCGATCGAAGCGGCCGTTTCTCCTTGGGCGGCCGGTTTTGCCGGTTCGCCGCCTGCGCCTAGCGCCGCTCGCGCAGCGCCGCTTCGATCTTGCGATCGGTCTTGTACTGGCTCAGCGCATACACCGACCAGATCGCCGCCGGCAGCCAGCCGATGATCGTGATCTGCAGGATCAGGCAGATGATCCCGGCGATCGGACGACCGATCGTGAAAAACTGAAACCACGGCAACAACAGGGCAAGCAGCAGACGCATGAGCGGTCCTCGCGATACGTTTCGTTGAACGGGCAATGCGCAACGAATATGGCGGTGCACGCGAGGGAATTCAACCCGCGCACCGCCGTCGACACGCGATGGACCGCCGCCGCGCTCAACGCTCGATGCCGAGCCCCGGCAGCACGCGCGTGTTCTCGGCCACGACCGCCTGAAGCAGCCGCGGCTCGACGCCGAGCAGCGCCAGAATCGTCGGCGCGACCTGCGTCGTGCCGACCACGTCGGTCACCGTACGCGCGCGATGCAGGCCCGGATACGACACGAGCAGGCCCAGATGGCTGTCGTCCGGCGCGTTGCCGCCATGCTCTTCATCCTTCTTCGTGCTCGACGTGTAGATCATGCCCGGGTTCGGCTGCACGATGATGTCGGGCGTACGGCCGTTCGCCGGATCGCCGAACCGCTCGGCCAGCGCCGCGCCGTACAGCACGTAGGCCTGCGGGCCGTCCGCGCAGATGCCGGGCGCGTTGCAGCCGAGATTCGCGTTCAGCGTCTGCACCACCGCCGTGCGCTGGCTGCGGTCGCGCAGCCAGATCAGCCCGACGTCGTCCGTCTGCACGAAGCCGGTGCCGACGAGGCCCGATCCGTCGTTCGGGCTACCCGTCTTCGTGTTGTTCTGGCCGAAGTTGCCGTCCGGATCGAGATAGCCGTTCGCCTCGAGCAGCTTCGTCAGCGTATCGCCGTGCTTCACGAGCTTCGTGCGATCGGTCGGCGACTGCCCGTGCTTCGCCGTCACGATCACGGCCGTCGACGTGTAGAGGTTGTGCTGCTTCAGCGCGCCGACGATGCGGCCGATCGCGTCGTCCACGTACGTGATCGCGTTCGCGACCTGCCCGTTCGGCGTGAAATTCGCATCGAGATAGCCGCCGCCCGCCGCGACCGGCGCCTTCTGCGCGACGCTCAGCGTCTGGAAGTTCGCGCCGAACAGCGTCGGCACCGGCGCGTTCTTCGTGCCCGTCGAATCGCGGCCGTCGATCTGGTTGATCAGCGCCTGCACGTGCAGGTTGTCGAAGCGCGCCGTATGCGAATAGACGTCGGTGTAGTCGGTGCCCGTCGCCGGATCGATCGAGTTGATCTCGGTGCGCGCGAGATCGTCGACGCCCGTGCCCGACGGGCCGTTCAGCCAGTCGTAGCCCCACGCGTGCTTGTCCGCCCAGGCGGTGCGCGCGTTCGGCACCGCCGCCTTCACGGCCTCGAACACCGTGTTCGTCTTCACGTAGTCGTGCGGATAGACCGGCACGCAGCGGCCGTTCACGCGTGCGTGCGGAATCGCCTGCGGATTGAATGCACCGCCGCCGTCGAGATGCACGAGCGCGCCGCCGTTCTGCGCGTCGATGCCGGTCGTCTCGTCGAAGACGACGTTCCAGCCCTGCTTGCCCGAGCACGTCGTGTCGCTGGGCGCATAGAGGTTGCGATCGTACGACACGTCGTAGAACAGGCCGGCCGTCTTCGGCGAGCCGCCGGTCACGAGCGCCGCGAGGCCCGGAAACGAATCGGACAGCCCGGGCGTGTACGCATTCGTATAGGTGACGCCGCTCTGCGCGAGCACCGCGAGGTTCGGACACGTGTTCGCGCCGATGCAGCGCGCGAGATCCTGCTCGTGCAGGCCGTCGATGCTGAGCAGCAGCACGTGCTTCACGACGCGGCGCCCGTGTGTCGCGTCGCCGGCTGCGCCGTCCTGCCGGGCGTGTGCACCGACGCTCGCCAGCGCGAGCGCGCCGGCCACCATCACTGCGATATGTCGCTGTTTGCCGAAGAAAGACCTCATCACCCCACCTCATCGATTGATCGTTGGACTGTGTGACTTGCCGTCAGGCGCGCCAAATATCGCCGCGCTCTGCGGCGGTCCGATGAAGTACGGCTTTCTGTTCTCTATCAAACGTAACGAATCGCAACGCCACGGCGTGGCGGCGCGACCACGCGCCGCGCCCCCGGGATTTTTGTCCGGTTGGCACGCCAGTATTGGCGTGTGATAAAGGGTTTTCCCTGATTCGGAGCCCGACAATGTCGACACTGGAAGCATTGCGGTTCGTGCTGGACGACCCGCGCACGCCCGAGATCATTCGCCATCACGTCGTCGACGCGTTGCAGTACGCGTTGCGCAACTACGGCCAGGTGTTTACCGCGAAGGAAGTCGAGTGGATCGCGCAGTGGGACGATGCGCGCCTGCCGCTGAGCGCGCGCAAGGAACTGGAGCGGCGCGAGCCGACGGTCGCGCTGCGCTAGGGCGGCGCGCGGCGCACGACCGATCGATGCGCGCGGCCGCGTCGCACGAAGCCAACGCGGCCGCGCAACGACACGCTTACTGCAGGCCGAAGTCGACGCGCGTCGTGGCGCCCTTGTCCTCGATGCCCTTCGCATCGAGCTTCGGCGCCACGACGAACACGCGCTTCGCGTCGATCTTGCCCTCGAGATACTGACGCACCGCCTGCGCGCGCTGCTGCGCGAGCGCGCGCAGCGCATTGTCGTCCGCCGGTGCATGCTCGGCGAGCGCCTTCTTCATGTCCGCCTCGGGCAGCGTCTTCTGCAGGCCGATCAGGTTGCGCGGCTTCTTGAAGTCGGCTGCCTTGTAGGCGCGCGTCAGATACTTGTCGTACTCGCCGGGCTCGACGTTCACCGTCATCGGGTCGATGCTCTCGCCCTGTCCGACGACGTCCTTCAGCTTCTGCTGACGAACGAGCCGGTCGACATACGCGGTGCGCAGCCCCGGCGTGTCCTTGTCGGGATCGACGCGACCGATCAGGTCGAGGCGGATCGACGGCTTCTCGGTCAGCATCTTCACGACGGTGTCGAGCTTCTTCTGCTGCGCATCGGTCAGCACCGCGGAACCGGGCGCGAACTCGACGTAGCCGAGATCCTCGCCGCCGCTGCCGAACGCATGCGCGAGCAGCGAGAACGGCGACGTGACGGCCTTCGCGATCAGGTTCAGCAGCGCACGCCAGATCAGCCCGCCGACGCTGAACTCCGGATTCGACAGCGACCCGGACACCGGCAGGTTCACGTCGATCTCGCCGCGCGTGTTCTTCAGCAGCGAGATCGCGAGCTTCACCGGCAGCTTCGTCGCGGTGTCGTTGTCGATGTGGTCGCCGAACGTCAGCTGGTCGATGAAGATGTGGTTGTTCGCCTTCAGCTGGTCGTTCGCGAGCTGGTAGTGCAGGTCGACGTTGAGCTTGCCCTTCGTGATCGGGTAGCCCGCGTACTTCGCGGAATACGGCGTCAGGTTGGTCAGCTCGATGTCGTGCGCGGTCGCCGTGAGATCGAGCGCCGGCTTGTCGATCAGCGGGTTCACCGAGCCCTTGATCGAGATCGGCCCGTTGCCCGCGAGGTTCGCGGCGACGTCGACCGGCGCGGACGTCGTCGAATCGGTGCCGAACGCCCCGACCGTCCCCTTGATCGCGACGAGGTTCGCCGTGTAGTTCGGCTTGATGAAGTTGTCGGTGTATGTGACACGGCCGTTTTGCAGCACGAGCTCGCCGAAATGCATGCGCACCGGACGCTGCGGCGCGGGCGCCGCCTTCACGACCACCGTCGCCGACGCGGCGGCCGGCACCGACGCCTGCTGCGCGGCCGCGGCCGAGGCGGCCTGCGCCGCGGCCGGCGGCGTGACGCCCGGCGACAGCGGTACCGGCTCGCTCTTGCTCGCATCGCGCGTGAGCGACTGCGCGGGGCCCGTCTCCTTCGCGACGATGTCGTTCAGGTTCAGGCGCCCTTGCGCATCGAGCAGCACGCGGCCGTAGAAGTTCGAGAACGTGACGCGTGCGGCGTCGACGTCGGTGCCCTTGTCGTCGTAGTTCGCCTTCAGGTTCGTCAGCGCGAGCGAGCGCCAGCCGGCGAACGGATCGGACGTCGCCTTGTCGAGCATCCGCACGTCGACGAGCGCGACGTTGCCGCGATAGGCCGCGCGCATCGTGTCCTTCGCCTGCGCGAACGTCAGGTTGCCCTGCGCGTTGAGCAGCGCGCTCGCGATCGTCGCGTTCAGCGCGCTGCCGAAATACGGCTCGAAAGCGGCCGCATCGACGCGGTTGCCGTCGATCTTCAGCGCGAGCTTCAGCGGCTGCGCGGTCACGTCGCCCGTGACGTTCAGCGAACCCTTGCGATTCAGCGTCGCCTTCAGCTGTACGGGCAGCGGCTTCGTCATGTCGTCGCCGAGCTTCTGCACCGACAGGTCGAGCGGCTTGATCGCGAGCTTCACCGGACGCGGCGTCGACAGATCGGTGAAGTTCGCGGACGCCTCCTTCACGTTCAGCGCGTCGATCCGGTAATGCCACGACGGCGCGGCGGCCTGCGCCTTGCGCGCGACCGTGCGCTGCGGCACCGCCGGCTGCGCCGGGCTCGCGAACGCCGCGAGATCGATGTTGCCGTTCTTCAGACGCTTCACGTCGAGCGCGAGCCCGTGCGCGTCGACGCTCGCGATCTCGGCGGTGCGCGCGGCCACGTCGACCTTCGCGATCTTCGCGCGCGCGTCGGGCAGCACGATCGCGGGCGCCTTCGCATCGGGCGTCGCGAGCTTCAGCGACTTCAGGCTCAGTTCGCTGTCGGCGACCTGCGCGTCGAGCGGCGTCTTGCCCCAGTCGGCCTTCGCGTTGATCGTCGCGCCAAGCACGCCGTCGAGCACGCGCGCGCGCGTCGCCTCGCCGAGATACGGCTGCAGCGGCACGAGCGCGAGCGCATCGACGACGAGCTTCGTGTCGACCTGCTTCGCCGCGACGTCGACCGTGCCTTCGGCCTTCAGGTCGCCGCCGCGCGACAGCGAGGTCGACAGCGTGTATTTCGCGGGCGTCTTGCGTTGCAGCGCGAAACCGTCGAGCGTCGCGGCTAGCTTCGTCAGCGACAGCGCGGTCGGCGTCGCGGGAACGCGGTCGTCGAGGTTGACCGTGCCGCCGTCGATCGCGACATGGCGGATCGTCAGGTCGAGCGGCGGCGTCTTCGTGTCCGCGGCCTGCGCGCCGCTCGCCGCGGGTGCGCTCGCGGCGGCGGCCGCCGCGCGCGATGCACCGTTGGCAGCCGCCGATGCCGGTTTCGGCGCGGCGGCCGGCGAGCCCGCGAGCTTTTCGACGTTCAGCACGCCCTGCTTGTCGCGCGACAGGTCGATCACGGGCCGGTCGAGCCGGATTTCGTCGAAGTGCATCGCGTTGCGCAGCGGCTCGAGGCCGGCCGCCGCGACGTGCACGCCGCGCGCGGCGAACAGCGGCTCGGACGCCGGGCCCGTGACCTTCGCGTCGGTCAGGTCGACCGTGCCGGACACGCGCAGCGCGGGCGTGTCGCCGCTCATCACGAAGTTGACCGAGAGATCGCTGCTCAGCAGGCCGCTCGTCACGGCGACCGGCAACTTCGCGGGCACGTACGAGATCAGCTTCGGCACGTCGAGCCGGTCGAACTTCAGCGCGATTTCCGATTCGCGCGACTGCGCGAACGGCTTCGTCTTGCCGTCGATCGCGATCGGGCTGCCGTCGAACCGCATCCGCAGCTTCGGTTCGACGAAGATGTCGGTCTTCGACGGCAGCGTCGCGATATACGGCACGCCGAGCGTCCAGTCGTCGACGACGTGCTTTTCGTTCAGCAGCCGATCGTCGAAATCGATCCGGCCGCCGTTGATCTGGATGTTCGAGACCGAGAACGGCGTCGGCTTGCTGTCGGGCTTCGACGGCGTCGAGAACTTCTCGATCAGGTCGGTGAAGTTGAAGCGCTGTGCGTCGTAGCGGACGATGCGAAAGCGCGGCGAATCGAGCCGCACTTCATTGACGATCGGCGCGCCGCGAAACAGCGACGACCACGACGGCCGCACGACGAGCTTGCCGATGTCGACGAAGTCACCCTGTCCGCCGCGCTCGCCGACATGAATGTCGTCGGCTTCGAGGTTCAGCGTGTACGGGTTCAGCGCGATGCGCCGGATCGTCGCCGGCCGGCCGAGCTGCTCGCTGAGCTGCTGTTCGGCCACGTGGCGGATCAGCGGCGGCGCTGCGAAGAATCCCAGCAGGCCGAACAACACGAGGAAGATCAGGATACCGAGGCCGATGCGTCGGGTGCGACGCGAGCGGGCGACGCCGCCGAGGGCATGGAGGGTCGTGGAAGGGATTTCTTTATCTGGGCTTGCCATGCTGGAATGCCTCGGAAACGGATACCGGGTCGCGCCGGAATCCGGCGCGCCCGAGCCTGTTGTTCCGAGAGTATAGGCTCAGAGGATGACGGGACGCGCATGCGTGCGCCCGCCGCGGGCCGTATGGGACCGCGGCGGCGTCCGGTCGTTCACTTGCGCACGACGGCCGGCGGCATCCACGATCCGTCGGTGGCCTGCGGCTTCGGCGCATACAGCCGCAGCGCGAGCGCGAAATCGGCGCGCGGCGCGGGCAGCCAGTTCGCCGCGCGCGCGGCGCCCGGCGGCGCCGACACGACGATGTCGACCGACCCGTCATGGTTGCGGCGCAGCCGGTCGCGATCGCCGAGCGAGCGGCGCGCGGTGCCGACGTCGGGCAGCGCGCCGCCCGGCGTGTACGGCGTGAGCGTCCAGAAGCCGCGCACCGGCGGCAATGCACCCGGCGCGAAATGCAGCACGTAGCGGTTCGCGCCGTTCAGCGGCTGGCCGTCGCTGTCGACGCGGACGATCGCGATCGTCTCGTCGTCGCGCGTCGCGGTGCCGAACTGCGTATAGGCCGCATACGCGCGCAGCGCATAGTCCTGCCCGTACTTGCCGGCCGTATCGCCGATCCAGCTCCAGCCGTTCGCGCTCAGCAGGTTCGGCGGTGGCGCCGTGAGCCGCGCGCGCCCTTCGGCGACGCCGGCCGTCGCGGCCGTCAGCCGGTCGCCCGTCCACTGCACCGGATTGCCGACCGATACGCCGATGTCGTCGAGCAGCTGCTGCGCGTGCGGATCGTCGTCCGGCGCCGGGTTGTCCTGCAGCGCGCGCGCAAAGCGCGTGAAGAACGCCTTCGGATCGAGCGCGGCGACCTGTTCGGCCGGCGTGCCGCCCGTCAGCGCGTCGGCCGGTGCACTGCCCGTATGAACGGCGACCGAGGCGCCGCGCGTGTCGCCCGTGTAGACCGACAGCGGCACGATGCGCATCGCGCGCTGCAGTTTCTTCACGGCCGTGAGATCGCGTCCGCCGCTCGTCTGCAGTCGTACCTCGAGCCACGCATAGCGCGTCGGCACGTCGACCCGCACCGCGCCCTTCGGCAGCGTGCCCTGCCAGTCCTTCGCGACGAAGGCAATCGTTTGCGACCGGCGGCTGCCGCGTGCCGCCGCGCTCGATGCCGACCACAGCACGTTGGTCCACATGTCGAGCGCGCGCGCGTCCCAGTATCGGCCGTGCGTGTCGGGCAGCGTGACGATCACGGGCTCGGCCGCGACGTCGAGCCAGCCGGTCGAGTCGAGCGTATCGACGCCCGGCAGCGGCGGATTCACCGCGCCGACCGGCGGCAGCGCCTGCGCGTGACGCAGCGTGTTCAGCGGCGCCTGGCCGGGTTGCGCGCCGTCGCCGCCTGTCGCCGCGTCTTTAGCGACGTCCATCAGCACGAGCGGATACGCATAGACATAGGAATCGGCGACTTCCGTCCGCATCCAGCCCGTCTTGCGCTGGATCGCGTCCGGCTGCGACGCGCATCCCGCGAGCAGCGCCGCCATGGCGAGCGACGCGCACGCGCGCCGCAGAGAAAGGGATTCTCGAAGGTGTTCAATCATCGATTACTGGCCGAATATCGTTCTTTTCCGTCAACGCCATGTTCGGTTCGCGAACGGCGCGTGAGCGACGCCGGCGCGCGCGGACGGCCGCTGGTCGGCACGGCGCGCGGGTGTCAGGCCGGTATCATAGCGCCTAAGGGCATCCCCCAATATGCCCGAAGACACATTGGACAGTAGCCGCGGTGTCGGCGCGGCGTGGAATCGGCTTGTGCGCCGCGCGGCGTGCGTCTGGCGACGTCGATTCCGGTCGCGTCGGGTGCGCTGGGCCGGCGTGTGCCCCCGCGGTTGCCCCGTGAGGTAACGCGTCGGCGCCGATGCTTGACCTTCCCATCATGGGAATGTTGATACTGGGAACCAATCGCGCGACGAACCGCGCCTTGGGGGAATCCGAATGACTGAATCACTCGCATCCGCGTCGCTGCATACGATCGAACTGGGTGTCGACGGCATGCACTGCGGCGGCTGCACCGGACGGGTGCAGCGGGCGCTGGCCGGCGTGCCAGGCGTCGTCGACGCGACGGTCGACCTGGAGCGGCAGGCGGCAACGATTACCGCTCGCGAGCCGGTGGAGCCGGCGCGGCTCGTCGATGCCGTCGGCGCCGCGGGTTATCGCGCGACCGTGCGCGAGGCCGTGACGGGAAGCGATGCGACGGCGGCGCAGGCGGAGCACGAGGCGTCGCCTAGGGCGGCGGCGACGGTCTTGCTCGACATTGACGGGATGACGTGTGCGTCGTGTGTATCGCGTGTCGAAAAGGCGTTGGCGAAGGTGCCGGGCGTCACGCGGGCGTCGGTCAATCTCGCAACCGAGCGCGCCACCGTTGAAGCGTCGGCCGACGTTTCGGCTGCGCGGCTCGTCGAAGCAGTCGAACAGGCGGGCTATGGGGCGACGCCTATCGAATCGGCTCCGGCGGTCGCGACGTCCGCACCGGTCGACCATAAAGCTGCGCACAGCGTCGAACTCGACATTGACGGGATGACCTGCGCGTCTTGCGTATCGCGTGTCGAAAAAGCGTTGGCGAAGGTGCCAGGCGTCACGCACGCTTCGGTCAATCTCGCAACCGAGCGCGCCACCGTTGAAGCGTCCGCCGACGTTTCCGCCGCGCAGCTCGTCGAGGCGGTCGAACAGGCGGGCTATCAGGCGACGCCCGTCGAATCGGCTCCATCGCCCGCACGCTCGACCTCCGCGGAGCGCGAAGCCACGCACAGCATCGACCTCGACATCGGCGGCATGACCTGCGCGTCCTGCGTATCGCGCGTCGAAAAGGCGCTGGAGAAAGTGCCGGGTGTCACGCATGCGTCGGTCAATCTCGCGACCGAACGTGCGTCGGTCCGCGCCGCCGGCCCGCTCGACGTCGACGCACTGATCGCGGCCGTCACGACCGCCGGCTACCGCGCGACACCCGCGCCAGCGCCCTCACCCGCAGCCGACGCGAACGCCGCCGCTTCGTCCGCCCCCGCCGCACCCGACCGCGACGCGCGCAAGCGTCAGGAAGCGCTGCGCGAGCGCAATCTCGTGATCGCGTCGGCCGTGCTGAGCGCGCCGCTCGTCGCGCCGATGCTCGCCGCGCCGCTCGGCATCGACGCGATGCTGCCCGGCTGGCTGCAGCTCGTCCTCGCATCGATCGTCCAGTTCGGCTTCGGCGCGCGCTTCTACCGCGCCGCATGGCATGCGGTGAAGGCGCGCGCCGGCAACATGGACCTGCTGGTCGCGCTCGGCACGTCGGCTGCATACGGGCTGAGCCTGTGGATGCTGCTGCGCGATCCCGCGCATCCGGGCCATCTGTATTTCGAGGCGTCCGCCGTCATCGTCACGCTCGTGCGCTTCGGCAAGTGGCTCGAAGCGCGCGCGAAGCGTCAGACGACCGATGCGATCCGCGCGCTCAACGCGCTGCGGCCCGACCGCGCGCGCATCGTCGACAACGGTGTCGAGCGCGACGTGCCGCTCGCGCAGGTGCGCGTCGGCACGATCGTCAGCGTGCGGCCGGGCGAGCGCCTGCCGGTCGACGGGCGCGTCGTGTCGGGCCGCTCGCATGTCGACGAGTCGCTGATCACAGGCGAAAGCCTGCCCGTCCCGAAGGACGACGGCGACGCCGTCACGGCCGGCTCGATCAACGGCGAAGGCGCGCTCGTCGTCGAGACGACCGCGATCGGCGCCGAAACGACGCTCGCGCGCATCATCCGTCTCGTCGAATCCGCGCAGGCGGAAAAGGCGCCGATCCAGCGCCTCGTCGATCGTGTCAGTGCCGTGTTCGTGCCGGCGATCCTCGGCATCGCGGTGCTGACGCTCGTCGGCTGGCTGCTCGCCGGCGCCGGCGCGGAAACCGCGATCCTCAACGCCGTTGCCGTGCTCGTCATCGCGTGCCCGTGCGCGCTCGGCCTCGCGACGCCCGCCGCGATCATGGCCGGCACCGGTGTCGCCGCGCGGCACGGCGTGCTGATCAAGGACGCGCAGGCGCTCGAACTCGCGCAGCGCGCGACCGTGATCGCATTCGACAAGACCGGCACGCTGACCGAAGGCAAGCCGTCCGTCACGGCTTTCGACGCGGTCGACCTGCCGCGCGACGACGCGCTCGCGCTCGCGGCGGCCGTGCAGCGGCACAGCGACCATCCGCTCGCGCGCGCAGTCGTCGCCGCGTATGACGCGCAGCGCAACGCGCAGGCCGCGCCCGTCGCGACGGACGCACGCGCGGTGGCCGGACGCGGCGTCGAAGCGCGTGTCGACGGCCGACTGCTCGCGCTCGGCAGCACGCGCTGGCGCGACGAGCTCGGCATCGTCGTGCCGCCCGCGCTCGACGCGCGCGCGGCCGAGCTCGAGCGCGCGGGCAATACGATTTCGTGGTTGATGCACGCCGACGCGCCGCGCGCGGCGATCGCGCTGATCGCGTTCGGCGATACCGTGAAGCCCGGCGCGCGCGACGCGATCGCCGCGCTCGCCGACCGGCACGTCGCGAGCGTGCTCGTCACCGGCGACAACCGCGGCAGCGCGGCGGCCGTTGCCGCGGCGCTCGGCATCGATGAAGTGCATGCGCAGGTGCTGCCGGACGACAAGGCGCGCGTCGTCGCGTCGCTTAAGCGCGAGCACGGCGGCGTGGTCGCGATGGTCGGCGACGGAATCAACGATGCGCCCGCGCTGGCCGCAGCGGACGTCGGGATCGCGATGGCGACCGGCACCGACGTCGCGATGCATACGGCCGGCATCACGCTGATGCGCGGCGACCCGGCGCTCGTCGCCGACGCGATCGACATCTCGAAACGGACGTACCGGAAGATTCAGCAGAACCTGTTCTGGGCCTTCGTGTACAACCTGATCGGCGTGCCGCTCGCGGCGCTCGGCTGGCTGAATCCCGTGATTGCGGGCGCGGCGATGGCGTTCTCGAGCGTCAGCGTCGTGACCAACGCGTTGCTGCTGCGGAGATGGAAAGGACGCGCGCGGTGATGCGGCGAGGGATGGCCGCGCGCAAGCGGGCGCCGGCACGCGCAATCGAGCGCAGCGTATCGGACCGCGAAGCGCGTGCCCGAATCGCCGCGGCTAGCTCGACACGACGGGCTTGATCAGCGTCGTCGTGATCGGCACGAAGCCGCGCGCGCGATAGAGCGCGCGCGCCGCGACGTTGTGATTGAACACCGAGAGCCCGATTTCGGTCACGCCGTAGCGGCGCGCCTCGGCCTCGAGCGCGTCGAGCACGCGCGTCGCCCAGCGCTGGCGGCGCCGCGACGGCACGATGTCGAGATCGTAGATGAACAGCGTGCGATGCGGCCCTTCGGTCACGATCGCATACCAGAGGTCGCCGACCGTCTCGCCGCTCGTCGAATCGACGAGCGAGACGAGCGTCTGGCCGGGCGTCGACAGGCCGTCCGGCAGCAACGTATCGAAGCAGCGCTGCGCACGCGGCGCGGCGTCGTCGGTCGTGTTCTGGCCGGAGGCAACGAGATCGCGCGCGTAGCCTTCGATCGCACGCGCGCGGTAGGCGCGGAATTCGCCGGCCGTCATCGGCCGCATCTGCAGCATCGCGCGTTCGTCCGTGTGAGGAATCGAACTCCCAGTGTAGCGGGCGCATCGCGCCGGCGCAGCGCACGGCAGCGGCATGCAGACGCGGCGAGCGCCGCGAATCAATGCATCAGTCGATCAGCGACGGTACAGGCACAGCGGCGCGTGCGAGCGGCGCACGCGATCGGCTTCCGCACGACGGGCCACGTACGAATATTCCGCGTCGAGCGGGAGGTGCGGCGAAACGAACAGATCGTCGATCTTTTGCAGCAGCGCGAAGATGAAGCTCATGTGAGACTCCTGACAGATAGGCTAGGGTTTTCCCTTAGATGTTTCGTATTCTAAGGGTTTTCCCTAGACTCCGCCAGCGCGCGCAGCAGTTTGCCGCACCTTTGTATCGCGGCGTGCACGGGTCGCTGCGGCCGATTCGTTGCGTGGCGCGGCTCTCTAGATAGGGTCGGAAGAGTCAGCGCGCGCGGCGAACGCGTTTCGCGGCCGTGTCACGCGACACCGCGCGCTGCAGCCGATCGACCTGCGACAGCAGCGCTTCGTGATGCTCCTGCAGCGTCATCACGCTCGCCTGTTGCGTCGACAGGTCGGCCGCCAGCCGGTCGATCCGCAGTTGCTGCGCGGCCGCGTCCTGTTTCAGGTGGGCGATCTGGCGCGTTTGCATGATCAGCGCGACGAGCGTCGCCAGCACGACGATCGCCAGCGCGAGCAACAGGCGATTCACGCGGCGCTTTTCGCGATCGGCCGAATGCGTGAGCCGCGTCACGTCGGCCTGCAGCGCGGCGAGCCGGTCGGACGAGACGAGTCCGCGCGCATCGGGCGCCGCGGGCGACGTGTCGATCGACGGTTTCGTCACGAAGGTCGCTGCGGACGCCGGTGTCGCGGAACCGTCCGCGGGTCGCTCGACGCTTGAGCGCTTGTCCGATGCCGACTGCGAGTCGGCCGGTGCCGTCGCGGCGACCGTCGCCGTCGGCTCCTCGGGTACATCGTCCTTCGCGCGCCGCGCCGATGCCGAAGCCGCGCGGCCGGCCTTCGGTGCGGATGGCTCCGAGCGGCGGCGAGGGGCGGGCGTGGCGCGCGTCGCGGCGGCCGCGATTTCGGCGCGCTGCGTGGATGGAGTGGCGTCGGCTACGACCGACGCTGCCGCGACGCCCGCTTCCGCGATTGCTTCGGCTACAGGCACATCGTCTACCACTGATGCCGGATTGCGATGCGCCGATTCGTGCACATCGCCGAGGGGCGCGGCGTTATCGGAATCAGACGCGCTTTCGTCGTTGCGCGCGGCGGCGTCGGGCACGCGTGTCGCGGCGACGTCTGATGCCGCAACGTCGTCCAGCGCGCGCGTACCGGCATGTGCCGCCGGCGCGTCGACATCGCGATTCGCTGCGGCCTCGTTTGCGCCCGCTTCAGCGGCCGGTATCGGTTCGGTCGTTTTCGCGACCGTCTCATTCGGAGCGACACCATCACTGAAGTGCACGGCGGTCGTCTGCGCGTCTGCGGTCATGCCGTCGCGGTCTTCGTCGTGCACAGCTGCGATCGTCGGCGCAATCGCCTCACCCGCTCCCGCGACCGTCGCGACCGGCGCTTCCGCCTCAAATCCATCGAGCGTCGCCTGCCGCGCGCTGTCGCCTTCCGAGTCGCCGCCGCGTTCCGGCGCCGATGCGCTCACACGTACATCGTCGTCGCGACTCGACGGACCCGAAGCCGACCCATCGTCATGCGGCGCGAGCACCGGATCGCCGAACAGGTCGAGCGTGCGTTCGTCGCGCGCCGCATCGCCGGCTGCCGCGCGCTCCGGCTGCGCAGCAGCCGCCGTCACGCTGCGTGCGGCCGCAGCCGAACGCTCACGCGCGCGTGTCGAAGAACGGTCGGAACGGGAACGAGAGCGCGGCGTGATAACGGATTCGGTCATGGCAATCGGATAGCGAGGCCCGCGCGCGCGGACCCGGATGTCGAACGGAATCGGTGGCCGGCCATTGTCGCACGACCTGTCACTTATTCATCGCCCGACGCGCCCTGCCCGTCGTCGAACCGCGTCACCCCCGGCAGCGCGCGCAGCTTGTCGCAGATCGCGCGGAATTCGAGATCCGACACGCGCGCCAGTGCGATCCGCACGTCGTCGTGTTCGCCGGTCTCGTCCGCGCGCTGCACGATGAACTGCTTCACGCGCGCGCTATCGGGGCCGAGCGCCGCATGCAGCGAATCGAAGGTCAGCGTGCCGCCCAGCACCGTCAGCGCGAGCTGGCGCCGCTGCCGCACCGTGAAGTAGCGCCGCTCGAGCGGCTTGAGGCCGGCCAGAATGATCAGGATGATGATCGTCGCGGCAATCGCCCCGACGTACAGCCCGCCGCCGACCGCGAGCCCCACCGCCGCGACCGACCACAGGCTCGCGGCCGTCGTCAGCCCGCGCACGATCTCGCCGCGCAGCAGGATCGAGCCCGCGCCGAGAAAGCCGATCCCCGACACGACCTGTGCGGCCATCCGCGACGGATCGAGTTCGATATGCTCGCGGCCGAGCACGTCCGCGAAGCCGAACGCCGACACGATCATGATCAGCGCCGAGCCGACGCACACGAGCATGTGCGTACGCAGCCCCGCCGCCCACGACAGCCGTTCGCGCTCGAAGCCGATCACGCTGCCGAGTGCCGCGGCAAGCACGAGCCGCATCACGAGTTCAAGGTTGCCTAGCATCGTATTTATCTCCTTTTTATGGTGCCGGCCGCGCGGAATGTTTTATCCTTGGGCCCGGTCGCGCCGATTCGGGCCGCGCCGACACGAATCGATCCCAGCGCACAACCCCGCCATGTCCGTTTCCGACTCCGCATCCGCCCAGGCCGCCCAGTTGCGCCACCACTTCGCGCACGTCGTCTTGCCGATCTGGCGAGGTTCAGGGTTCGACCATACATTACGTTTGCCGTTCGAGGCGGTCGATCCGGCCACGCATGCGCCGCTGCCCGTCACGCGCTATCGCGCGATGGCCTGCGCGCGGCAGTTGTTCGTGTTCGCCCAGGCCGGCGATGCCGCGCACGCGGCCGTGCTGTTCGACACGCTGCGCAGCCGCTTCCGCGACGCGCAGCACGGCGGCTGGTTCTACAGCGTCGATGCGCACGGCGCACCGCTCGACACGACGAAGGATCTGTACACGCACGCGTTCGTCGTCTTCGCGTGCGCCGCGTGGTATGCGGCATCGGGCGACGGCGACGCGCGCACGGTTGCCGAGGAGACGGCCGCGCTGATTCAGGACCGCTTTGCGCCGCAGCCGGGCGACGCGCTGCTCGATGCCGCGCGCGCGGCCGACTTTTCGTCGTCGGGCAGCGGCGCGCTGCAGAATCCGCTGATGCATCTGACCGAAGCGTGGCTCGCGGCCGCCGACGCGTTCGGCGATACCGCATTCGACGATGCGCTCGCACGCACTGCGGCGGCCGTCGAGCGCACGTTCGTCGATCCGGCGACCGGCTGCGTCGCCGAACTGCCGCTCGGCGCGGCCGACAACCGCTTCGAGCCCGGCCATCAGTTCGAATGGTTTTATCTGGTCGATGCGGCCGGCGCACGGCTCGCGCAAACGACGCTCCCCGAGGCGCTCACGCGCGCGTTCGCGTTCGCGGAACGACACGGCGTCGATCCGCAGACGGGCGGCGTCTGCGCGGCGCTCGACGCGCAAGGCACGTGCATCGACGGCACGCAGCGGATCTGGGCGCAGACCGAATATCTGCGCGCGCTGGCGACGCACGGCGGCACGCCGGCGTCCGCGCCGCTCGCGACGCAGATCGCGCGTTTCGCCGCGCGCTTCCTGCATCCGCGCGGCTGGTTCGAGTGCAAGACGGCCGACGGCCAGGTGTCGCGCGCCGACATGCCGTCGACGACGCCGTACCACCTCGCGACCGCTTACGCGGCGCTGCCGACCGGCGCGTAACGCGGCTCGGCGGCCGACGTCGCGACACGCGGCGCATACGCCCCGCGCGCGTCGCCGAGCTCGAAGACCGACACCGCGCGCATCAGCTGCGCGGTCTGCTCGTTCAGCGACGCCGCAGCCGCGGCGACTTCCTCGACGAGCGCGGCGTTCTGCTGCGTCAGCTGATCCATCTGCGTGACGGCCTGATTCACCTGCTCGATGCCGGACGTCTGCTCGACCGACGCGGCCGTGATCTCGGACATCGTCTGCACGACGCGCGTAATCGACTCCGACACGGTGCGCATCGCGTCACCCGCGCGTTCGACGAGTTCCGCGCCGCCGTTGATCTGCGCGACCGATTCCTCGATCAGCGCCTTGATCTCCTTCGCGGACTGCGCGCTGCGCTGCGCGAGCGAGCGCACTTCGCCGGCGACGACCGCGAACCCGCGGCCCTGCTCGCCCGCGCGCGCCGCCTCGACCGCCGCATTGAGCGCGAGGATGTTGGTCTGGAACGCGATGCCGTCGATCACCGAAATGATCTCCGCGATCCGGCCCGAACTTTGCGCGATGCCGCGCATGCGCTCGATCACGCTGTCGACCACGCCGCCGCCGTGGCTCGTCGCCTCGAGCGCCGCGTCGGCCAGCGCACTCGCGGCCCGCGCGCTGTCGGTGTTCTGCCGGACCGTCGCGGTCAGCTCTTCCATGCTCGCGGCGGTTTCCTCGAGCGACGCGGCCTGCGTGCCGGTACGCGCGGACAAGTCCGCGTTGCCGCCCGCGATTTCGCCCGCGCCGACGTGAATCGCGTCGGACGCCTGCCGCACCGTGCGTACGGTATCGGCGATGCTGGCCTGCATTGCCGCGAGGCCGCGCAGCATCCGGTCGATTTCGAACACGCCGCGCGCACGCACCGCTTCGTCGAGACGGCCCTGCGCGATCCGCTCGAAGTGCCGGCCCGCCTCGTCGAGCGGCGCGACGACCGCACGCCGCGCGGCCGCGTAGATCGCCGCGCTGGTCGCGAGCATCGCGATCAGCAGCACGATGCCGACCCACTTGAACCACTGCATGCCGCCGTCGATCGTGTCGAGCGCGGTGCGGCTCGACGCGGCGCCGTAGTCGGCGAAACGGCGCAGTTCGGCGACGTACGCGTCCTGGAAGCGTTGCGTCGGCTGATCGAGGAAGGCCTGGATATTGTCGGCGTCGAGAAACTGCACGAGTTCCCCGAGCGCGCCGCGCAGCGCGCGATAACGCTCGACGAGCGCCGCGACGCGCGCGCGGTTCGCCTCGTCGACGGGCTGCGCGGACGTCAGCACGGCAAACGCCTTGTCCGCTTCGACGAGCGAGTCGCTGGCATGGCGAATGATGTCGTCGGGCTTCGGGCCGCCGCGCACCATCCGCGTGCCGGCGCGCGAGAGGTTCACGCGCGCGTCGAGCAGCCGTTCCGTCGCCTGATTGGCGGAATCGACCTGCGCGATCGCGACGTTCGACAGATCGTCGACGCCGCTGCGCGTCGACGCGAGCGCCCAGAAGCCGAGCGCTTCGATCGCGAACAGAAAGACGCAGAACACGGTCAACACGCCGAGCAGACCCGACGCGAGCTTGATTTTTCCGAACATGGAGAATTCCTGGAGAGCGGACGATGGAGCAATGCCCCGGCATTAGCGGCAATTCTTCGGCCGACTTTAGCTACCTTTCAGTCATTCCCATGGAATCGCCCGCGGACGATGCGCCCCACCGCATTCGACGCAATAATCGCGTCGCATCGCGCCGCCGATCGCAAGAAACGCGGACGAATTTCCTTGCTTATCGGCAGCCCCCTTCCTAGAGTTCAGCGCAAGCGGCCACACATTGCGAGGAAAGTCGATGACCGACATCGTGGACCACGCGCGCGGCGCATTGCGCGCGCAACCGTTCAGCATGCTGCTCGGCACGGAGCTGATGCATATCGGCGACAACGAAGTGTCGCTGTGTCTCGCCGTGCGCGACGAACTGCGGCAGCAGCACGGTTTCGTGCACGGCGGCGTCATTAGCTATCTCGCCGACAACGCGCTCACGTTCGCGGGCGCGCTCGCGCTGGGCCCGCGCGTCGTCACCGGCGAATACAAGATCAACTATCTGCGGCCGGCCGTGAACGGCACGCTGGTCGCGCGCGCGAAGCTCGTCTATGCGGGGCGGCACCAGGCGACCTGCCAGTGTCACGTGTTCGTCATCGACGGCGATCACGAACGGCTCGTCGCGATCGCGCAAGGCACGATCAATCGCGTCGGCGACGGCAAGAATCCGGGCGCGCCGCAGGAAACTGCGTAAGCGCGGTGCGGGCCGCGCGTCGGCTCTCGTGCGGCGCGGCATGCGGCGGCGCGATCGTCGGCAGGGCGCGGCGCGTCACGCCGTCTCGCCGTCACGCCGGACCGCGCGTCGCCTCACGCGGAATCGTCGTTCAACGGCATGAACCGCGGCGCCACGCGCGCGCGCAGATTACCGTCGCGATCGGTGCGATAAAGGCCGCGCGCGACGTTGTGCGGATGGTCGGCCGCGTCGGCGACGCTCAGCACCGGCGCGAAGCACGCGTCGGTCCCTTCGAGCAGCGCGCGCCAATGCGCAGACGGATGCTGCGCGAATACCTCGGCGAAACGCGCCTTCAGCGCGGGCCAGCGCGTGCGATCGTACTGCGAGGCGGGATCGACGTCGGTCAGGCCGAGCCGTTCGATCAGCAGCGCATAGAACGGCGGTTCGAGCGCGCCGATCGTCACGCATCCCCCGTCGGCGCAGCGATACACGTCGTAGAACGGCGCGTCGTGGAACAGGCTCGGCTGCGCGCCGTCGAGCTGGCCGTTGGCGCGCGCCCATAGCGCGAGCGTGCCGAGCATCGACACGATGTCGACGATCGCGCCGTCGACGACGCGGCCGGGCCCGCCCGCGCGCACGTCGAACAGCGCGCAGACGATGCCGAACGCGAGGCCGAGCGCGCCGCCCGCATCGCCGACGACGGTCGGCGGCAGGCCCGGCCGGCCGTCGCAAGGCGCGGACAGCGACAGCATCCCGGTGAGCGCGACATAGTTCAGATCGTGTCCGGCAGCCGACGCGAGCGGGCCGTGCTGGCCCCAGCCGGTCATCCGCGCGTAGACGAGCTTCGGATTGCGGCGCGCGCAGGCGTCGGGGCCGAGGCCGAGGCGCTCCATCGCGCCGGGGCGCAGCCCCTCGATCAGCGCATCGGCGTGCGCGACGAGGTCCAGTGCCTCCTCGCGGCCGGCGGCGGACTTCAGGTCGAGTTCGACGATCGTCTTGCCTTCGCGCAGCAGATCGCCGTCGCGGCTGCGCAAGGCGTCGGGCGCGCTCGAACGGCCGGCGGGACGCGCGACCAGCGTGATGCGCGCGCCCATGCCGGCGAGCATCCATCCGGCGAGCGGGCCGGGGCCGAGGCCTTCGAATTCGACGACATGGACGCCGGAAAGCGGTGCGTCAAGCGACATGCGGTTCTCCCGTCTTCGCGGCCGGTCGGCGTGGACGCTTCAACATCTGCGCCGAACCCGTGCGTCGCGGTCGATCGACATTCGCGCTCGCACGCCGCTCAAACAAAAAAGGGTCGGAGTCAAGCGTTTAGTGAAACCAACCGGATGGCTGGAAGTCTATATGGGACGCGGGGTTAGCTCTACTTTGGGCCGCTTTGCGGGGCTGCGGCGTTGTGGGCTAGGAGCCACATAAGAGCGTCGCGGTAGAGAGCCGGAGCGTGCTGCATCGGGGAGCGATTGCCAGCAGACGGCGGGCTTGCTTCGTCAGCATAGCCCAATCGGCCACCGTCCTCCAGAACGACGAACGCGCAGCCTTGGGCTGCGCGTTCGAGGGATGGCCGACAAAGGGAAGCGGTATCGTCAGCTTGGCTTCGGCGGCGCGGCTTTGCCCGCGCCTCCCTTCCTGAATCCCCGATCCCCAGCCATGAACGCCTCCAGCATGTGCGGGATCAGCGTCAGGGCATCGACCGCCTCGCCATACGCCTGCGCGTGCAGCGCGGCGTAGTGGTCGAGGTCGGCTTTCAGGCTTACCGGGCAGGCAAAGGTCAGTTTCGTGGATTCCGTTTTCGGGAGCGGCCCGAGCCGGAGCTTGCGCGTCGTCATCGTGAAGTCCCCTTGTTGAAGAACAACGGCTGGTAGGGCCGCAGCACCAGATCGCGGTTGGCGATGATGCGAACCGGCAGACCCGGCCGTTCGGTCAGCGTCGGCTGGATGTTCATGTTGCGCCGGGTCATCTCCTGGCCGACCTGATTGATGCTGTCCTGCGCGTCGTCGCGCCCGGCGATGATGATGCGATCACCGTCCTGGCGGTTCTCGGGCGCCGCCAGTTCGGCCCCCACGCCCAGCAGCGTGGTAAGCGCTGCGCCGGCAAAGATCCGATCCCAATGCCAATCGACACCATCCTCCAGGCCGGCATAGCCTGCCGGGTCGGTGCCGACCAAGTTGTCGAGCGTGAGCGAAGACGTGTCGGGCAGGATGATCCGATTCCACACCACCTGCACGCGGCTCTGCCCGTAGCTGACCTGACTGTTGTAGCGGCCCAGGATGCGCGAACCCTGCGGGATCAGCAGAAAGCGCCCGGTGGCCGTGTCATAGACCGGCTCGGTCACCGTGGCGATCACGTCGCCCGGCAAATCCGACTTGATGCCCGTCACCAGCGCCCCGGCGATGACCGTCCCGGCCATGACCTGATACGGCGAAGCCGGCAGGGTCAGGTTGCCGGAATTACGGGTTTCCGTGGTTCCGGTTTTCTGGAACGCCTCTTTCTGGTCTTGCCGGTTCTGCACCGCCGTAGGGTCAGTAGGCTGCGCCGCCGTCGAGGCTGGCCCGGCAGCCATCGGGTCGAACGCCGCATTGGCCGCGGAGCCCGGCGCGGCCGCGGCCTGCGACTGCGCCACCGGCGCGGCCTTCTGCGTGCCTGAGCGGAAGAACACCGACGAAGCCGCAGCTGCTTCGGCCTCTTTGCGCAGCGCGTCGTTGGGGTCGTGGGCAGGGGCCGCATAGGCGGCCGTCACCGGCTGCTGCGACTTGACGATGGCCGGTCCAAGATCACCCGGCAGCGGCGGCCCCAGTTCGGGCACCTTGGGCGGCAAGGCCGGCGGCAGCTTGGAGTAGTCCGCCGGCAGCGCGTCCAGACCTTCGGACTTGGAGACACGATCGACGTTGTAAAGCTCGGTCTGCTCGTTGGCCCCGCGCCGCTGCGGTTGCAGCGACCACATCAGCGCGCCGAGCACGGCGACCGACAGGCCGCCGGCGAGGATGGCCAGCGTGCGCCGGTTCAGGCGCGTGACCGGGCGCGGCTGGGCGCGTAGCGCCACCGCCTCGGGCGCGATCTTGCCCGCCGCCTGCGGCGCGGCGAGGTCGGGAGTGTCGTCCTGGCTCATTGTCAGTTCCTCCGCGCTGCGCCCACAGCCCCGTCGGTGCGCTCGATCCGCACCACGTCACCACCATCGCCACCCAGGCGCAGTTCGGCCGCACCAAAGAGTCGATCCACGATGTAGTACGGCGAACGGAAACGGTAATTGACCAGTTGCCCGTCACCCTGCGCGCCGATGACGAACAGCGGCGGCAGTTCGCCTTGCGCGATGCCCGGCGGGAACTGGATGTAGACCTTCTCGCCATCATCGAAGGCCCGCTGCGGCTTCCACGGCGGATTGCTGCCGCTGATCGTGTAGCGGAAGCGGATCTTCTCCAACGCCAGGCCGGTATCGACCGGCGCGGCTGTCTGTGCAGCCTGCGCCTGGCGCTGCAAGGCCAGCATCCGGTCTTTCGGGTAGTCCCATGACACCGAGGCCATCCATGCCTTCTCGGTCGAAGTCAGTTCCAGCAGGTACGTCCGCCGGCTGGTGGTGATGACCAGATTGGTTTTCAGGCCCGAACGGGTGGGCTTGACTAGCACATTGACGCGCAACGCCTCGCCGCTGCCGCTGGACGTGTCGCCGACGATCCAGCGCACGGTATCGCCAGCGGCGACCGTCACCAGTTCCTCGCCAGGCTGGAGCGAAACCACGGTGACGCGCCCCGGTGCCGCATAGACCTGATACAACGCGCCGTCGCTATACGGCCACACCTGAATCGCGTTGACGTAGCCCTCGCGGGTCGGCGCGATGCGCGCCTCGGCATTGGCGCGCGAGACGCGCATCTTCTCGTCGGCCGGCTCCGGCGCGGTCGCTGCCTCGTCCAGCTTCGGCAGCGGCTTCAACTGCGCCGGCAGCGCCAGTGGCTCGGGCACGGCGACGACTTCGACCGGCTTGGGCGGTTCGGGCAGCGGCTGCGCCTGCACTGGCTCATCGAGCGAGATGGTCGGCGGTGGCTTGCCTTGCGAGGCGCAACCCGACAGAGCTGCGAACATCAGCACGAAAGCGTAAAAGCGGAAAGGCAGGTTCATGGCTTGGCTCCTTCGGAAGCATCCAGTTCGCGGCTCCACGACAGGCCGTTGACGTAGATCCCCAGTGGGTTCTTGCGCAGGCGCTGTTCGGTGCGCGGGGTTTGCAGAACGGTAGAAAGCACGGCATTCCAGCGTTCGGTGCCAGCGGGTGCGCCATTGACGAACCGCTGTTCCGTCCAGCGGACGTTGAACGAGGCGTCGCTGGCGCGCGTGACGCTGGTGATCTGTACCGTCACCGATTCGCGGCCGACGCGGGCGAACGGATCGTTCTTGCTCGCGTAGTCGTTGAGCACGGCCGCGCCCCGGTCGGTGGTGTAGTCATAGGCATCGAGCCAGTTCTGCCGCACGACGATGGGGTCGATGGACAGCGAACGCACCAGCGTCACGAAGCGCGCCAGGTGATGCGCGATCTGCGCATCGGCGGGCAGGTATGGCGTGGCCGCCTCGCCCACGGTACGCACCTGGCCGGATTGATCGACTTCGATGACGTAGGGCGTCACGATGGACTGCGCCGAGCGCCACACCAGGCCGCCGGCCATCAGCAAGGCCAGCACCAGGCAGCCGAAGGCCATCAGCCGCCAGTTCTTCGCCTGCACGCGAGCCGAGCCGATACGCTCGTCCCACACCTGGGCGGCGGCTTGATACGGAGTGGCAGGCTGCGGCGTATCGGCATAGCGCACCTGCGGTCGTTTGAATCGCATGGTCAGTTCTCCTTGTGAATCGCTTCAGTCGTCGGAGCCGCGCAGGCTCGGGCCTTGCCCGGAGCCGCCGCCATCGCCGCCGCGCAACGTGTGTGCGGCAGTGGTCGCGGCATGGGTGATCTGCTGGCGGCGGTGCATCCGCTTGGCCCATGCGGGCTGCGCTTGCTTCTGCGAGCTGGCGGTGCCGTCTGCGGCTGCCTGGCCGGCGCCAGCCGCACCGGACGCAGCGTCGCCACCGGCCTCTGTACCGTTCAATCCAGCGCGGAAAGAGCCGGTCATCTTCTGCGCTGCGCCGGACGCGCCAGATGCGGCGCTGCGCCCGGCAGACTGCGCGCCGGTCTTGGCGACATTGCCCAAGCCGGCCATCGCACCCTTGGCGCCGCCGCCCGCAGCGGCGGAACCCTCTTGGAATGCCGATTTTGCGCCGCCGGCGACCGACGTGGCGGCACGCGCACCGGCGCCGGCCAGCTTCGCGGCCGCCGGCGCCATGCGTGCCCCGGCCATGACCGCACCGCCCACGCCGGTCGCGGCGGCACCGATGGCAACGGCTGTGCCGGCGGCACCGACAGCGGCACCCGCCATCGCGCCGGCGCCAAGCTGCGGCGCACCAGACACCAGGCCGGTTGCGATGCCCGGCCCATAGATGCCCAGCGCCAGCAGCGCGAGCGAGGCCAGCATCACGACAAGGGCGTGATCGATGGAGGGTTCGTCGGGGTGAACCTGGAACTCCGCGAACAGGCCCGAACCGATGCCGACGATGACAGCCAGCACCAAGACCTTGATGCCCGACGACACCACGTTGCCGAGTACCTTTTCGGCGAGAAACGAGGTCTTGTTCCACAGCGCGAACGGCACCAGCACGAAGCCCGCGAGCGTGGTCAGCTTGAACTCGATCAGCGTGATGAAAAGCTGGATCGCCAGCACGAAGAAACACAGGATCACGGTGAGCCAGGCGAGGAACATCACCACGATGGGGTCGATATTCACGAAGACTTCGGGGAAGCCCGCCATGTTGCCGATCTGCTCCAGAATCGGCGCGCCGGCGTCGATACCGGTCTTGGCTAGCCGCCCTGGTTGCAGAAAGTTCTCCATCGTCATGGTCGAGCCGGTGGCCGTCAGGCCCAGTCCAGCAAACGAGCGGAAGACGATGCTGGCCAGCCAGTTGAAGTTGCCGATGATGTAGGCGAAGGCACCGACGTAGAGCACCTTACGCAGCAGCTTGGCGATCACGTCCTCGCCCTGGCCAGTGGCCTGGCTCATGGCCCAATACAGGCCCGCGATGGTCATGTCGATGACGATCAGCGTAGCCGTCAGGAACGCCACTTCGCCTTGCAGCAGGCCGAACCCGGAGTCGATGTAGCGGGAGAACGTATCGAGGAAACGGTCGATGATGGTCACGTCGTTCATGGCGCGTCCTCTCCAAGGGGTTCATCGAAGCTCGCCGGAATCGGCGGCAGTTCGGCCAGCGTCCGGTATTCGTCCGGCCCGGCCTGACCGGAGAAGAAGCGCCGCCGGAACGCTTCGGCGGCAGCGCGGCAGTCGTCTTCGTCCACGGCCTGCCGGTCGTCCGCGCACTGCGCACGCAACGCCTTGAGCCGCACTGGGTCTGCGGTCAAGGCGTCGGCCAAGTTCTCGGCTGGCTGCTGGCCGCACGCGGTCAGCAGCAGGGCCAGCAGCGAAACCGACAGGACGGAAGCGCATCGCATGGCCGCCTCCGTCAGTTGTTGTAGAAATTGACGGACTGCGGCGTGTACGGCGTGCCGCTGCCGAGGAAGCGCCGCCGCACTTCGCGGGCGCGCTCGGTCGCCGCCGCCTGCCGCGCCAGTTCCAGCGAGGCCGCCCGGTCTTGCGTGATCTGGAGCTGCTGGGACTGGATCGACTGCTTGGCCTGCAAGGCCAGAAGCTGGTTGGTCGCCTGCTGCGCCTGCAGGGCGCCGGTGGCCGACTGGCTTTGGCTCACGAGGTCGGCCAGCGCGCTTTCGTCTTGGGCCAGGTTCTGCGACACCTGTGCCTGCATCCGCATCGCGGTATGCAAGCCATCGAGCGTGTTCTTCCAGCGTTCGCGGGCGTCCTGCGCCATGCGGTCGCCGCTAATGGTCGCGGCGTACTGCTCCGGGTACAGACGGGCAAACGTGGCATCCATGCTCTGCACGTCGTAGGCCAGTCCCTGCGCCTCGGCGATCAGGCGTTCGGTGGTGGCGAGCGTGGAGCGCAGGCGGTTGACGATGTTGAAATCGAGGCTCGCCAGATTGCGGGCCTGGTTTATCAACATCTGCGCCTCGTTTTGCAGTTGATTGATCTGGTTGTTGATCTGCTCCATCGTGCGAATGGCGGTCAGCGTGTTCTGCACGAGGTTGGTCGGATCAACGACAACCCACTGCGCCTGCGCAGCGGGCATGACACCGATCAACGCAGCAACAGTGAGAGTGAGAAGGCGAATCTTCATGGCGAAATCTCCAGCGGTTTAGAAGCAAGGAAAGAAGTCGCCGCCGGTGAGGACGGCAGCAGGTCGGCGGCCCAGTCGAGGCCGCGATGGCGCAGCCACGCGCCGGCGAAGCCGGGAGCGCCGGCCTGCGTCAGTACGCGGTCCATGTCGCGTTGGTCTTGCGGTGTGGAAGCGCCCGCGAAGGCGAGCGCCGCCGGCCCCAGGTCGAGGTCGAACAGGCGATTGCCGAGGCGCGATTGGTAGTAGTAGTCACGCTTGGGCTGGGCGGTAGCGACGATTTCGATTTGCCGGCTGTTGAGGCCGAAGCCCTCGTAGATCGTGCGAATCTGCGGCTCGGTCGCCTGCGGATTGGGGAGAAAGATCCGACTCGGGCAGCTCTCGATGATTGCGGGCGCAATGCTCGAATCCTTGATGTCCGCCAAACTCTGCGTGGCGAAGATCACCGACACGTTTTTCTTGCGCAGCGTCTTCAGCCATTGGCGAATGCGCGCGGCGAAGGAAGGCTCATCGAGGAACAGCCACGCCTCATCCAGAACCAGCAGCGTGGGCGCACCGTCGAACCGCTCATCGAAACGGGCGAACAGGTAGCGCAGCACCGCTTGCACGGCGGCGGGGCTGTGCATCAGTTCTTCCATCTCGAAGCCTTGCACGTCACCGAAGCCGAGACGATCGGTGTCCGCGTCCAGCAGCTTGCCGTGCGCGCCACCGAGCACATAGGGCGCGAGTGCCTGCCGTAGCGCGTTCGATTGCAGCAGCACCGAGAACCCGGTCAACGTGCGCTGCTCGACCGGAGCACCGGCCAAGCTGCCCAGCGCCGACCAGATGACCGCCTTCTCGTCCGGGCCGACCGTCACGCCCTCATGCAGCAGACGGCCTTCCACCCATTCCCCCGCCCAGGAGCGATAGCTTTCCCGGTCGATCCGCGCGAGCGGCTGGAAGGCAATGCCGCCATCGGCACCCAAGTCGTAGTGCTCGCCGCCCAGGCCCAGGATGGTGGCGCGCATCGAGCGGCCCATATCAAAGGCGAACACGCGTGAGCCGCGATAGCGGCGGAATTGCTGCACCAGAATGGCAAGCAACACCGACTTGCCCATGCCGGTCGGGCCGGCCACCAGCGTGTGGCCTACATCGCCGATGTGCGTCACCAGCCGGAACGGCGTGGCGCCATCGGTGCGGGTGACGATCAACGGCGGGCCGTCGAGGTGGTCGTTCTTCTCCGGCCCGGCCCACACCGCCGACAGCGGCATCATGTGCGCCAGGTTAAGCGTCGAGACGATGGGCTGGCGCACGTTGGCGTAAGCGTTGCCGGGGATGGACGACAGCCACGCATCGACGGCGTTGAGGGTTTCGGGGATGGTCACGAAACCCCGGCCCTGGATGACGCGCTCCACCATGCGCAGCTTTTCGTCGGCCGCGGCCGGATCGGCATCGAGCACCGTCACCGTGGCAGTGAAGTGACCGAAGGCCACCTGATCGCTGCCCAGCTCCTGCATCGCTGCGTCCGCGTCGGCCGCCTTGTTGCTGGCGTCGGTATCGACCAACGGGCTTTCCTGCTGGAAGATGGTTTCGCGCAGCAGCGCCACCACGTTCTTGCGCTTGGCGAACCACTGGCGGCGCAGGCGGCCCAGCTCTTTTCCCGCTTCGGCTTTGTCCAGGCAGAGAAAGCGCGTGCTCCAGCGGTAGGCGAAGCCCAGGCGGTTGAGATCGTCCAGAATCCCCGGCCAGGTCGAAGTCGGAAAGCCCCGCACCGACACCACGCGCAGGTGCTGGTCGCCCAGCGTCGGCGCAAGGCCGCCGACCAGCGCGGAGTCGGCCAGCAGCGCGTCGATGTGGAACGGCACCTCCGGCACGGCTACCGGATAGCGCCGCGTGGACACCGTGGCGTACAGGTAGGTCAGCGTCTGGGCGTCATCGAGCCAGGCGATCTCCGGCATCACGCCATCGAGCAAATCGAAGACGCGATCGGTTTCCGCCACGAAGGCATCGAGCCGGCCGCGCCAGTCCACGCCGTCGCCGGGCGCGTTCTCGTAGAGCAGCTTGGCCGCGCGGGCGCGCGATTCCTCCGGCGGCAGGTAAGCTAATGTCAGGTGATAGCCGCTCTCGAAGTGATGCCCCGATTCCTCGAAGGCCGCGCGGCGTTCCTCGTCCACGAGCCAGGACAGCGGTTCGGGAAAGTCGGAGTGTGGGTAGTCCGCCGCCGGCCGGCGCTCGGCCTCAATGAACAAGGCCCAGCCCGAACCCAGCCGGCGCAGCGCGTTGTTGAGCCGCGCCGAAGTGGCGATCAGTTCGCCTTGCGTGGCACTGTCCAGATCCGGCCCGCGAAAGCGCGCCGTGCGCTGGAATGAACCGTCCTTGTTCAAGACGATGCCCGGCGCGACCAAGCCGGCCCACGGAAGCCAGTCGGCCAGCAGCGCGGGCCGCTGGCGGTATTCGGCAAGATTCAGCATGGCGGCGTCCCCTATACGTCCAGCAGCGGCTTGTGCTTGATGTGCCGAGCGAAGACCTGCATGAACTGCGGATCGACACGCGCGCCCCAGACCGCCAGCGAATGGCCGACGATCCAGAGCACCGCACCGGGAATCCACAGTTGCAGACCCAGCCCGACGGCGGCAGCCAGCGTGCCGTTGGCGATCGCCACGGTGCGCGGCGCACCGCCCAGCAGGATCGGCTCGGTCAGCGAGCGATGCAGCGGGATCTCGAATCCGGACGCGAAGCCCGGCGCTCCTTCGTTGGCGGCGCTCATACGACGGCCCCGCCGGAGAAGCTGAAGAACGACAGGAAGAACGAGGACGCGGCGAACGCGATGGACAGGCCGAACACGATCTGGATCAGCTTGCGAAAGCCCCCGCTGGTGTCGCCGAACGCCAACGCCAGTCCGGTGGAAATGATGATGATCACCGCCACGATCCGGGCCACTGGCCCCTGGATCGATTCGAGGATGGAGGTCAGCGGACCTTCCCACGGCATGCTGGAACCGGCGGCCTGCGCCGTGCCGGCCAGCAGCAACATCAGTGCGGCCAGCAGCAGTCCCTGTGCGGCAGGGCGAGCCAGGAGGCGCAGTCTTGCGAGACTGGGATGCGGATTTACGGAAAGACGGAAAGCATCAACGTGCGTCATGGCAGTTCTCCAAGTGGTCAGGGGACGGGGAAGAAATCGGCGGCAACTCGGGAAACGGCGTTTCCAGCACATCCGCCAGGTGGTAGCCCACGCCGTCGAAACCGACGACACGGGCAATGCTCTCGACGTGGCGCTTGCGGCCACGGCCAGCGATGTAGATCACGACGTTGACCGCCTCGGCGATCAGCGCGCGCGGCGGGTTCACGGCCACTTCGAGAATCAGTTGCTCCACGCGCAGCAGCGCGCCCAACGCGGAACTCGCGTGGATCGTGGCAAGGCCGCCAGGATGGCCGGTGCCCCAGACCTTGATGAGATCCAGTGCCTCGCCGCCGCGCACCTCGCCGACGATCACGCGATCCGGGCGCAGGCGCATCGTGGCGCGCACCAGCTCCTGCATCGACACGACGCCGGCCCGCGTGCGCAGCGGCACGTGGTCGCGGGCCGCGCATTGCAGCTCGATGGTGTCTTCGAGCACCAGCACGCGGTCGCCCGTGGCAGCGATCTCGGCCAGCAGCGCGTTGGCGAGCGTGGTCTTGCCAGTACTGGTGCCGCCGGCGATCAGGATGTTCTGGCGCTCGCGCACGGCGCGGCGCAGGAAGTCCGCCTGGCCGGCAGTCAGGATGCCGTCGGCCACATAGCGATTCAGGCCGATGATGCTCACGGCCCGCTTGCGCAGCGCGAACGCCGGCCCTGGCGCTGCCGGCGGCAAGATGCCCTCGAAGCGTTCGCCCGTCTCGGGCAATTCGGCGGTCAAGAGCGGCTGGCCGCGATGCACCTCCGCGCCGACGTGCGCGGCCACCAGGCGAATGATGCGTTCGCCGTCGGCCTCGGGCAGCTCCACGCCCAGCGGCGCGCGGCCAGACGACAAGCGATCCACCCATAGGGTGCGATCAGGGTTGAGCATGATTTCCACCACGTCCGGGTCTTCGAGCGCGGCGGCGATCAGCGGCCCCATTGCCGTGCGCAGCATCTGGATGCGGCGATCCTGTGAAGTAGTGGCCGACGAGCGTGGTTCGGGCGGAATCTGTGGAACGGCGCTCATGAGGCACGCTCCGCAGCACGTTCATGGGCTCCGGCCAGCGCCGCCGCGTCATCCATGCGCACGGTGTCCGGGTGCAGTTCTTCCACCACGTCGCGCACCAGACTGCGGCCGCGCAGCAGGTGCCTGCCGAGCTGTTCGATGAACTGCTCGAAACGCGCCTTGCCCTGGGCACGGGCCGCGTCCTGATGGGCCTCGGGCACCGGCGTGCTGACGGTCAGGAAGTAGCGGATGAACAGCGCAAGCGTTTCGATCTGGATGTTCTGGTCGCGCTCCAGGCGTTCGGCCTGCCGCGACAGGCGATCCAGCCGCTTGGCAATGGCGGCCTCGCGCTGGTCGCCCGCGTCCGGCGACAGCCAAGACGCGAGCGCCGCCGCCACGATGCTGGATTTCGAGACGCCTTTCTTGGCGGCGAGTTCTTCCAGCCGCTTGGCGTGCTCGTGTTGGATGAACAGGTTGAGGCGGTATTGGCTCATAGGTCGATTCCGTCGTTGGGGTCGAGAGAGGCCAGCCGCGCCGTGCGCTGCATGGCCGGGTCAAGCTGGCCGGGGAGCGAGGCTAAAGAAGGCAGCGGCAGGTCGTCGTCGTCATCGAGCAGCGCGAGGTCATCGGGCGCATCCAGCTCTGGGTCGTAGGCGACGGATTCGGAGAGTTCGGGTTGGCGGCGCGGGCCGCCGTCGTCGGTGCCGCCCAGCTCATCGGCGGATGCCGTGGCTGATGCGGCGGGCACGGCCGGAATCGCCAGGCCGCTCCAGTCGTTGGCGCGAGCCGGTGGCACGTCGGCGAACTGCCCAGCCGCCAGCGCGGGTGGTGGCAGCACGCGCTGCTTGAAATTGGCGTCGGCGTAGTAGCGCAGCTTCTTGGCCTTGATCGGCGCCACGCTGGACACCATCACCACGGATTCATCGGGCGGGAGCTGCATCACTTCGCCCGGCGTCAGCAGCGGGCGGGCCGTCTCCTGCCGCGACACCATGAGATGCCCGAGCCACGGCGCGAGCCGGTGGCCGGCGTAGTTGCGCTGCGCGCGCAGCTCGGTCGCGGTGCCGAGCGTTTCCGAAATGCGCTTGGCGGTGCGTTCGTCGTTGGTGGCGAACGTCACCCGGACATGGCAGTTGTCCAGAATCGAATGGTTCTGGCCGTAAGCTTTGTCGATCTGATTGAGCGACTGCGCGATGAGGAAACTGCGGATGCCATAGCCGGCCATGAAGGCAAGCGCCGTCTCGAAGAAGTCGAGCCGACCCAGCGCCGGGAACTCATCGAGCATCAGCAACAGCTTGTGGCGGCGTTCGATGCCGTCGCTGCCATCGAGCGATTCGGTGAGGCGTCGCCCGATCTGGTTCAAGATGAGCCGGATCAACGGCTTGGTGCGGCTGATGTCCGAAGGTGGCACCACCAGGTACAGCGAAACGGGATGCTCGGACGCAATCAGGTCGGCGATGCGCCAGTCGCAGCGTGACGTGACCTCGGCCACCGTGGGGTCGCGGTACAAGCCCAAGAAGCTCATCGCGGTGGAGAGCACACCCGACCGCTCGTTGTCCGACTTGTTGAGCACTTCACGCGCGGCGGATGCGACAACCGGGTGCGGTGCATCGCCCAAGTGCGTCGTCGTCATCATCCGATGCAGCGTCAGCTCGAACGGGCACGCAGGATCGGAGAGGAAGTTGGCGACGCCGCGCAGCGTCTTGTCTTCGCCAGCGTAGAGCACATGCAGGATGGCGCCGACCAGCAGCGCGTGCGAAGTCTTCTCCCAGTGATTGCGCCTCTCCAGCGCCCCTTCGGGATCGACCAGAATGTCCGCGATGTTCTGCACGTCGCGCACTTCATGCGCGCCGCGCCGCACTTCCAGCAGCGGGTTGTAGGCCGCTGAACTTGCGTCCGTCGGATTGAACAGCAGGCAATGCGAGAAGCGCGAGCGCCAGCCGGCGGTGATCTGCCAGTTCTCGCCTTTGATGTCGTGGATCACTGCCGATGCAGGCCATGACAGCAAGGTCGGCACCACCAGGCCCACGCCTTTGCCCGAGCGCGTGGGCGCGAAGGTCAGGACGTGTTCCGGGCCTTCATGGCGCAGGTACTGGCCGTCATGCAGACCGAGAAATACGCCGGCAGACTGCACCAGCCCGGCCTTGCGAATGTCGGCGGTGTTGGCCCAACGTGCCGAGCCATAGGTCGTGACCAGGCGCGATTGCCTAGAGCGCCACACCGACATGGCGATGGCAACCACGACGGCGACCAGGCCGCTGCCGCCCGCAATGGCGCCGCCTATGTCGAAGACGTGCGGCGCGTAGGCATCGAAGAAGAACCACCACTCGAACAGCCGCCAGGGGTGATAGACCGGCGTACCGAAGAAGTCGAACCAGGGCGAGCCAAGGCGTAGTTGGTAGGCCAGAGCGGCGGCTGTCCATTGCGTAGCACTCCACACACCGGCGATCACGATGCTGAAAACAACTGCGATCTGTCCGAACAGCACACCCTGAGCTTGCATTGACTGGCCTCCAATTTCCTCTGCGGTGATTCCTCGTTCACACGTGGCACAAGGACGTGCCGCATGACGCGAGAATCGGTGCTGGGTCGGTGCCGGTCAAAGACCGTTATCGGGAGAAAGGTCTAGAAAAAAGAAAGAATTCGCGCAGCGTCGGGCCAAAGAGAAACGCCGCAAGCGCAGGCGCATTGCGGCGTGTATGGCGAGAAAACGGAATATGTTGGTGAATCGCCCGCGATCAGAACTTGGGGGGTTCCTTCGGCGGCGTGTACGGGGTGTTGCCATCGCCGTAGAACCGCTTGCGCGTGGCCTCGGCAACTCGGTTGCACAGCACGTCGCCCAGCCTGGCGCGATCCGTCTTGCACTGCTCGCGCAGTTCCTTCAACCGTGCCGGGTCGGCGGCCAGTTCTTCCACGGTCGGCACGTCGGCCTGCTTGGGCATCTCCGATTGACCGCAGGCGGTTAATGCCACGGCCAGCAGGAACGGAATGGAGTTCTTCATCATGCGGGTTCCTCCAGGGAGTCGGCATCAAGGCCCGGCATGGGCCTGCTGCCTTCAGGAGATTCGATGGCCTGCACACGGTCAATGAAGCGGGCGAGCATTTCCGAAGGCTCACCTTCCGGGCGCAGCAGGTAGGTCGTCAGCAACGGTGCGCGGCCCGCCAGTGGCCGCGCCACTACGCCAGGTTCCTGGCTTGCCAGTATGTGCGCGTAGCCCGTCAGCCCCAGGGCGATGCCTGCGGACACCAGCGCCATCATCAGTTCGCAGGACACCACCCGTTCGGCCACCAGAGGTTCCATATCCACGCGGCGCAGGACACGATCAACCTGCCGTGCGTGGCCTTCGCATGCCTGCGGATCGCAGAGCACCAGCGGATAGCGCAGCAGTTCTTCCAAGGGAATGCGTTTGTGTGCCAGCAGGGGATGCCGCGCCGGAACGGCCACCATCAACGGATCACTCCATACGGATTCGGCAATGAGGCCATCGCCGACCTCATCGGCGCGGGCAAAGCCCACGTCGTACAGGTCGCCATGCAGTCCTTTGATCTGTTGGGACAGAGGTACTTCGAAGAAGCGGATTTCGACCTCGGGCTCTTCCTGGCGGCAGAGCGCCAGCAAGGCTGGCAACCGCGCCGGTGTGATGCCATCGGACAGGGCGATGCGTAATTGACTGTGAAAGCCGTTGGCTGCGGCCTTCACGCTGTCACGGGCCTGTTGCAAGGCAGAGAAGACGCGCGGGACATGCTCAAAGAACAGCTTTCCCGCACGAGTCAGCCGCGTGCTGCGAGTCGTCCGAACAAAAAGCTTGACGCCCAGATCCTCTTCCAACTCCTTAATCGCCCTCGAAAGAGGCGACTGCTCAATATGCAGCCGCTCAGCCGCACGAGCGAAATGAAGCTCTGAGGCTACCGCGAGGAAGCAGCGCAGATGGCGAAGTTCCAAGGGCTATCTCCTTTTGTGATCGCATCCTTCGACCATCTGAACGCTTTGGCCATGATCGACATCGTTTTGCGTTAGCCATGAGAGGGGCGTTCTAGGAATGCGAATGAATGACCTCACCTGGGCGAACGTCCTGCACGGGACCGCCCCATTTCTGCATACGCCCCACGCTGCCAGATAGAATCGTCGCTGCCCACGTTTGCTCACCAGAACGGTCAGCGCATAGCCTCTGTGCCTGCAATTCGGCAGGACGCAGGGAACACCGGAGTTCATACCTTGCTGCGCCGCAGGCGCAGCGCGTTGCCGACCACCGAGGTCGAGCTCAGGCTCATCGCCAGCGCGGCGATCAGCGGCGACAGCAGCCAGCCGGTGAATGGGTACAGCACTCCGGCCGCGACCGGGATGCCCAGGCCGTTGTAGAGGAAGGCGAACACCAGGTTCTCCTTCATGTTGCGCACCGTCCCTACCGACAGCCCGCGCGCGGTGGCGATGCCGCGCAGGTCGCCCTTGACCAAGGTAATCTGCGCACTGTTCATCGCCACGTCGGTGCCGGTGCCCATGGCGATGCCGACGTCGGCCTTGGCGAGCGCCGGCGCATCGTTGATGCCGTCGCCGGCCATGGCGACCACCCGGCCTTCCTTCTGAAGGCGCTCGATCAGCGTCAGCTTGTCGGCGGGCTTCACTTCGCCGTGGACCTCGTCGATGCCCAGGCGGGCACCCACCGACTTCGCGGTGGTCAGGCCGTCGCCGGTTGCCATGATGACCCGCAGGCCGGCCGCCTTGAGCGCCGCCAGCGCCTCGGGCGTGCTCGCCTTCACCGGATCGGAGACGGCCAGCAGGCCGGCCAGGCGTCCGCCCACCGCCAGGTACATCACGCTGGCCCCTTCACTGCGCAGGGATTCGGCCTGCTGCATGAGCGGACCGACGGCGACACCGACCTGCTCCATGAGGACCGTATTGCCCAGCGCGAGGGGCTGCCCTTCCACCTGTCCGCGCACCCCGATGCCGGAACCGGACTCGAAGTTCTCCGGCTTGCTCAGCGCCAGGCCCTGTGTGCGCGCGGCCTGAACGATGGCGTCGGCCAGCGGGTGCTCGCTGCCCTGGTCCAGGCTGGCCGCCAGGCGCAGCACCTCTTCGGAGGTGAAGCCCTCGGCCGGGACCACGCGGTCGAAGGCGGGACGGCCTTCGGTCAGCGTTCCGGTCTTGTCGATGACCAGGGTATCGACCCGGCGCAGGTTCTCGATCGCGGCGGCGTCGCGGAACAGCACGCCCTGGGTCGCACCGCGCCCGGTGGCGACCATGATCGACATGGGCGTGGCCAGCCCCAGCGCGCAGGGGCAGGCGATGATCAGCACCGACACGGCGTTGATCAGGCCAAACACCCAGGACGGCTGCGGGCCGAAGAAGCCCCAGATGAAGAAGGTCGCGATGGCGATGGCGACGACCACCATCACGAAGTAACCGGCGACCACATCGGCCATGCGCTGCATGGGCGCCTTGGAGCGCTGGGCCTGGGCCACCATCTGCACGATCTGCGAGAGCACGGTCTCTGAGCCGATGCGCTCGGAGCGGATTACCAGCGCGCCATTGGTGTTGAGGGTGGCGCCGATGACCTTGTCGCCCTCGCGCTTGCTCACCGGTAGCGGTTCGCCGGTCAGCATGGATTCGTCCACGGAGCTTGCACCCTCGACCACCACGCCATCGGCCGGCACTTTCTCGCCGGGCCGCACGCGCAGGAGATCGCCGACGTGCACATGGGTCAGCGGCACGTCTTCCTCGCTGCCATCGGCGCCGATGCGGCGCGCGGTCTTGGGCGCGAGGCCGAGCAGCGACTTGATCGCCGCGGAGGTCTGCGAGCGCGCCTTGAGTTCCAATACCTGCCCGAGCAGGGTCAGCGAGATGATGACCGCCGCGGCCTCGAAGTACACACCAACTCGGCCCATCGAGATGAACGACGCCGGAAATATCTCCGGCGCCGTGGTGGCAACGACGCTATAGACGAAGGCCGCGCCCGTACCCAGGCCGATCAGTGTCCACATGTTGGGGCTGCGGTGGACCACGGACTGCCAGCCGCGCGAGAAGAACGGCCAGCCGGCCCACAGCACGATCGGCAGCGCCAGCACCAGTTCCAGCCAGCTCTGCGTAGCCATGTCCATCAGATGCAGGCGCTCGCCGAACATCGCCAGCGCCAGCACCACCAGGGTCAGCGGCAGCGTCCACCAGAAGCGGCGGGAGAAATCGCGCAGCTCAGGGTTGTCGTCGTCCAGGTCCGGCAGCAGCGGTTCCAGGGTCATGCCGCAGATCGGGCAATTGCCGGGATGGTCCTGGCGGATCTGCGGGTGCATCGGGCAGGTGTAGATGGTGCCCGGCGCCGCAGGCTTCGGGGACTGCGCCGGGTCCGCTGCTGCTGGGACGGCTTGCGGCGCTTGGGCATGCCCATGGCCGTGCCCACGCTCATGTCCGTGGTGGTGATGGCCCGCCGCGCTGCCGCTGGCACCGGAGGCTTCGGGGGGCGTCTGCCCCGCCGGGACGGGCTGAAGCGTCATGCCGCATTTCGGGCAGGCGCCAAGATGATCTTGCCGGACCTCGGGGTGCATCGGGCAGGTGTAGACCACGCCCGCCGGGGTTGCGCCGGGCCAATCCTTCGCTGCGGGTTCACCTGCGCGGCCGCCGTGGCCATGCGTTTCAAGAGCCGTGTTGCCCAGCGGCAGCGCCCCCTGTGCGGGAGTATCTCGTGCGGGTGTTTTCTCTGGGGGCTGGCTCATGACGGTTTCTCCGAGTTTTCTTGAATGGGTCTATCAGCTTCGACCAGATGGCAGGAACGGCGTTCTCGTACCACCCGGCAAGTGCCGGGCGGGTTAGCCGCAGCAGCAGCCGCGGCCGGCCCCAGGCGCTTTGCTGGCAGCGGCTCCACTGGCCTGTGCCGGGTAGCCGGCCTGCTTCAGTGCCGACACCAGCGGATCGATGCCTTCGGCAAGATCGCCATGGACGCGAACGCGGCCTGCGCTCAGGTCAACCTCCACCTCTCGCACGCCCGGCAAGGGCTTGAGCGCTTCAGTGACGTGTTTGACGCAGCCGCCGCAGGACATGCCCTGGACGTCAAGATCGATGGTAGTCATGGTCATGGTTCTCCGTGGGTTGGCGCCGATGGTTCGGCGCATCAGGTCGCGGCAGACCGCCGCCAGTGGGGAAAGAATCGCGGCGTGGCTTGCGCGTAGCGCTCGAACTCTGTCCCGAATCGAGTCCGCATCTCGGCTTCCTCGTTCACCGCTAGGCGGCCGTACATGACCAGCAGGATCGGGAACATCAGCAGCGTGAGCAGCGTCGGCCATTGCAGCAGGAAGCCCAGCAGGATCAGCACGAACGCCACGTACTGGGGGTGGCGGATACGGGCATAGGGGCCTGCCGTGGCCAGGGTGCCCCGGCGCTGCGCGTGATAGAGCACCTGCCAGGATTTGGACAGCAGGTAGAAGCCGTAGGCGAGCAACACGTAGCTGGCGATGTGCAGCACGCCGAAATGCGGATCGCCTTTCTCACCCAGCAAGGTCCACCACAGGTGGCCGGCGTCGTGAGTGAGCAGGTCCAGGCCCGGATAACGGGTCTGCAGCCAGCCCGAGAGCAGGTAAATGGTCAGCGGGAACCCGTACATCTCGACGAACAGCGCGACGATGAAAGCGGCAAACGCGCCGAAGGTTCGCCAGTCGCGCGCCGTTGCCGGCTTGAAGAAGCTAAAGGCGAACAGGATGAAGATGGCCGAGTTGAAGAACACCAGCAGCCACAGGCCATAAGCGGGTTGATCGTGGCTCATGGCTGATCTCCGCGCTGGTCGCGCACGTTGACCTTGGGGCCGGCACCCGGATTCGGTGCTTGGGTCGGCGTCGTATCAGACGGCGTGTGGGAGGAAGGGTCGTGCCCGCCGTGGCCATGGCCGTGGTGCATGAAGAGGTGCATCAACGGGCACGCCGCGAGCAGCAGGAAAGGCAGGAACCCGACCATGTGGGCGGTGTGTTCCTTGAGTAGGAAGTAACCCGCGATCGCGCCGAGAACGAGCAGGCCGATCCCGTACCGGGAGCGCCAGAAACGTGGGGGCGATTCGTTGTGACCGTGATGCTCGTTCATGATGAACCTTCCTTCAAAAGGTCGGCGCATCGGGCGCCGACCATGCCTGTCGAAATCAGTAGGGTCTCGTGTTGCCGGGTGGACTCAAGGTGCCCAGCCAGGCCACTGCCAGCAGGATCAGCATCATGGCCGTCGTCTCGATCGCCAGGCTGTTGCACAGGGCACGCTTGGCGCGTGCGATGTCGATGGAGCTGCGTGCCCGCTCCAGCAGCGGCCCCAGCCGAAAGCGATTCGCCGCGGCCAGCGCGAGCATGGCGCCGAACAGGCCCAGCTTCACCAGCAGCAAGACCCCGTAAGGGCTAGATGCCATGCCCTCAAGACTCGGGCCGACGATGAGCAGATAGTTGACGATGCCGGTGACGATCAGCACCGCGACGATGAGCGTGCCAGCCGACGAAAACCCGGTTACCGCCTGGCGCAGGAGCAGCAGATGCTGGTAGGCGTCGTCGCGGCCCTGGCCCTGGACCGGGCGCAGCAGCAACAGCAGAAACGCGGCCAGCGCCCCCAGCCAGGCGCCAGCACCGAGCAGGTGCAAGGTGTCGGCCGCCAGATGGATGCCGCCGCGTGTGCCGGTATCCATCGCCCCATGTCCCGACCAGACCAGCGTGGACAGACCGACCGCGGCGAACAAGGAAGCGAGCACCAGGCTCGCCGTGGGCACCCGTCTGTAGAACCCGGCGCAAAGCAGGATGCCCACAAGCGCTGCGATCTTGACCACCCACGCGATGCCGACGTTGGTGCCGGTGATGATCATGCCGAACACATGGCGTTGAAGCTCCCCGATCTCAGTCACACCGCTCATGGTCACCGCCAGCATCAGCATGCCGGCGCCCGACACCAGCAGACCCACGCCCGCGAGCCAGGACAGCAGCCTTCGATAACCGAAGGCTGCATGGGCGTCGGCTGCGCTGCCCTTCACGCCGTACAGGCCGAACAGCGGCAGCCCGAACAGCAGCATCAGGTCAGCGTAGCTGGCGAAGCGGACAACGATGTTGCCCCAACCCTCCATGGCTCACTTCACCTTGAAGGAGAAGTTGCCCGTTATGGGATGGGTATCGGCCGACACGGCGCGCCACTCCACGCGATAGTCCCCCGTCATCAGGGGCTTGGCGGGGGTGATCACCATGGTCTTGCCGTCTTCGCCGCTGGATACCTTGACCTCCATCGGCATGGCATGAGACATGCTTGACATGCCCGGCATGCCGGTCATGACCAGCTTGGCACCGGAGAACTGGGTGGTCAGCGTTTCGGAGAAGTGCAGCTCGATCTTCGCCGGAGCCGCCACTTCGGCGTTCGCTTGCGGATCGGAAGTTAGCAGTTTGGGATGGGCCTGCGCGGCGGCACTGAACAGCACGAGGCTGGTGGCAGCGAAAACGGGGAAGAGAAGTTTGCGGATCGAGAGCATGGTCATTCCTCTGCTAGTTGGTCGGTGGTCGAAAAACGGTGGTCTGTTCGGACGATGATCGGTAAGGCGGTCCCGGTCCCGATCCTTAGAACCAGAAGCGCACGCCCGCAACCCAGCGGGTTTCCTGCGCGCGCTCGCCCGAAGCGCGCACGAAATCGGCGGTCTTGCCGAAGCTGCCGCTGCGCTCGACGCCGATGTAGGGCGCGAACTGCCGGCTGAACTCGTAGCGCAGGCGCAGTCCGACCGTGGCGTTCGACAGGCCGCTGCCAATGTCACGCTCCGGGTCGCTCTTGCCGTAGAACTGCGCCTCGGCACGCGGCTGCAGGATGAGCTTCTGGGTCAGCAGCAGGTCATAGCTCGCGGCCAGCCGCAATGCGGTCCTGCCGCCGTTGCCGACGTAGCCCGTCGCTTCGACATCGAACCAGTACGGTGCCAGCCCCTGGACGCCGAAGGCCAGCCACCCACGGTCGGGGCCGGTGCCCGTGTCGTAGCGCAGGCCCAACTGGGTGTCCCAGTACGGCGTGATGGCGTGGCCCCACAGCAATTCGGTGCGGGCGTCCTGGAGCTTGCCGCCGGCCACCTCGCCCTCGGCCTTGAGGACCGCCTTGTCGAAGTCGCGGCCGAACCAGCCTTGCAGGTCGTAGGCGGTGGCGTTGCCGCCATGGTTCGCATAGGAGCGTTCCAGCCGATCGACCAGCAGCGCACCAAAGGTATGCTCGTCGGCCAGGCTCAGGGCGGGCACGCCAGGTACGGCATAGGCGCCCGCGCCGCGGACCAGGCCCTCGGAATAGGCGTTGGGGTCGCGCGCGTCGGCGGGCGCGGAACCGCCTTGCATCTGCATGTCCATGCCGCCATGGTCCATGGGCGGCGTGGAGGCTGGCGTGGCAGGCGATGCGGAAGGTGCCGTAGCAGGCGCAGGAGCTGTGGGCACCCCATGGCTGGCATGTGGATCGGTCTGGGCGGCGCCCGGCGACGGCGATGATGCGGGCGGCGCGGCCGCCGCGCCATGATGCGCCGAATGGTCGTCTGCCTGGCCCGCCTGTGACTGGGCCAGCACGGGGTTCGCGATCGTGGCAACCAGTGCCAGGGTCAATGCGTGGAGGTGTGTTGTTTTCATTGTTCGTGCACTCTCTTCAAGCGGCGCTCAAGACACCACGACCTCGCGGAACATGCCCGCATCCATGTGAAGCATCAGGTGGCAGTGCCAGGCCCAGCGTCCCAGCGCATCGGCGGTGACCAGGAAGCTCAGGCGCTGCGCCGGCTGCACGGGCAAGGTGTGGCGCCGTGCCAGGAAGCGCCCGTCGGGGCTCTCCAGTTCGCTCCACATCCCGTGCAGGTGCATCGGGTGCGTCATCATCGTGTCGTTGTGCAAGATGACGCGCAGCCGCTCGCCGTGGCGGAAATGCACCGGCTTGGACTTGCTGAATTCGAGCCCGTCGATGGACCAGGTGTAGCGCTCCATGTTGCCGGTGAGGTGCAGCTCGACCTCGCGGCCGGGGCCGCGCGGGTCCATGGGGCCGCCGGGCGTGTGCAGGTCGGCCAGGGTCAGCACGCGCCGGCCGTTGTTGCGCAATCCGATGCCCGGGTCGTCCAGCGCGGTGCGCGGCATGTCCACGCGCATGTCCGTCCCTGGCCCGTACTCCGTTCGGGCGTGCCGCACGGTGGTGCTGGGCACGGCCAGAGGATTGGTGCTGTCCATGCCCTGCATCTGGCCGGAATCCATGCCGGTCATGCCGCTCATCCCCGTCATTCCCTGCATGGAACCGTGATCCATGCCGGCCATGGCGCCGTGATCCATCCCGGCCATGGCGCCGTGATCCATCCCGGCCATGGAGCCGTGGTCCATCCCGGCCATGCCGGACATACCCGCCATGCCTGCCATGTCGCCATGGTCCATCGCGCCCATCATGTCCGCCATCGACAGCCACGGGGCCGCGTCCATCGGCGGCACGGGCGCGCTAAGCCCGGCGCGTACCGCCAGCGTGCCTCGGGCATAGCCCGTGCGATCCATGGATTGCGCGAAGATCGTGTAAGCGTCGTCGTGTGGCTCGACCAGCACGTCGCAGGTCTCGCCCGGACCGAAGCGGAACTCGTCCACCGTGACCGGCTCGACGTCCACGCCATCGACATGCACGACCTTCAGTTTCAGGCCCGGAATGCGCACGTCGTAGAAGGTGTTGCCGGCCCCGTTGATGAAGCGCAGGCGCACGCGCTCGCCGGGACGGAACAGGCCGGTCCAGTTGCCGGCGGGCGTGGTGCCGTTGGCCAGATAGGTCAAGGTCTGCGCCGAGAGATCCGAGAGGTCCGTCGGGCTCATGCGCATCTGGTTCCACATCTTGCGCTTGTCCAGCGCGACCGAGACGCCCTCGCGTGAGGCATCGCGGAAGAAGTCCACCGCCGTCGGCTGGTGGTAGTTGTAGTAGTCGCCCTGGGTCTTGAGCTTCATGAAGACACGCATGGGGTCTTCATCGGTCCAGTCCGTCAGAAGCACGACGTGGTCGCGCTCGGCGCGGATGGTTTCAGGGCCGGCGGGGTCGATGATGATCGCCCCGTACATGCCCGTTTGTTCCTGGAAGCCGGAATGCGAGTGGTACCAGTAGGTGCCGCTCTGGCTGACCTTGAAGCGGTAGGTGAAGGTTTCCCCCGGCGCGATACCGCCGAAGCTGATGCCCGGCACGCCGTCCATCTGGTAGGGCAGGATGATGCCGTGCCAATGGATGGAGGTGGACTCGCGCAGCCGGTTGGTGACGCGGATTGTGACCGTGTCCCCTTCGCGCCAGCGCAGCGTGGGCGCGGGCAGCGAGCCGTTGATCGTGGTAGCCATGCCCGGCTGGCCGGTGAAGTTCACGGGGGACTCGGCGATCACCAGGTCGAACTCCGTGCCGCGCAGCACCGGAGCGGTGCCGCTGGCGGCCCGCGCCTGCTGGGCCGCGGCCTTCAAGGCGGGCGTGGACAAGCCGAGCAGGACGCCGCCCGCCGCCAATCCCTGCACGAATCGCCGCCGTGACAGGATCAGGGGCCGTGGAGCATGGGGGGGATAGCGCGTCATGACGAAAAACTCTCCATAAACAGACATCGAAGGGCACGCGCGAGGTCCTTGAATGGGAGCGCGCTTTTACGCCGTTGATGACCATGCTAGAGAGGCGCCACTTTCTCTCGCATGACCCATTCATTACATTCATGTAATGATTGCGTCATGTTGGTGGAAGATTCACCCGAGTACATTGATTCAGAAGTCAGTCGTGCAGGGTGAGCAAGCAGCTGCGCGAGCGTTCATGGCGTGAGCCAGGGAAAAGCGATGAAACTGTTGGTGATCGAGGACGAGAACAAGACAGCGGACTACGTGCGCCAGGGCCTCATGGAAGCGGGGTTCGTGGTGGACCTGGCACGCAATGGCCTGGACGGCCATCACCAGGCCATGAGCGAGACCTACGATCTGGTCATCCTCGACGTCATGCTGCCGGACGTGGATGGCTGGCGCATCGTCCAATCGCTGCGCGAGGCGGGCAAGCAGGTCCCGGTGCTGTTCCTGACCGCGCGCGGCGGCGTGGATGACCGCGTGAAGGGCCTGGAACTGGGCGCCGACGACTACCTGGTCAAGCCTTTCGCGTTCTCCGAGTTGCTCGCGCGCGTGCGCACGCTGCTGCGCCGCGGCAGCGCGCCCAACCACCCCGACCGCATCCAGATCGCCGATCTGCTGCTCGACCTGCCGCGGCGGCGCGCGACCCGGGCAGGACAGCGCATCAACCTAACCAGCAAGGAGTTCGCCTTGCTCGAACTGCTGGCGCGGCGCCAGGGCGAGGTGTTGCCGCGCTCATTGATCGCCTCGCAGGTCTGGGACATGAATTTCGACAGCGACAGCAACGTGATCGACGTTGCCATTCGCCGGCTGCGCGCGAAGATCGACGATGCCTTCGATCCCAAGCTCATCCATACGGTACGGGGCATGGGCTATACGCTGGATGCCCCGGATGCCGACTAAGGCCCTGCGCATCCGTCGCCCGGCATCGCTCGCGCTGCGGGTCACGGCCCTGGTCGGCATTGCGACGACGCTGGTGTTCCTGGCCTTCAGTTGGCTCATCGTCCGCTCGCTGGAGCACCACTTCGCCGAGCAGGATGCCGGGGAACTCCGGGCTGTGGCCGATGCCGTCGTCAAGCCGCTGCGCGACCCAGGTACGAGCACCGACGATGCGCTGCTGCGCCGCCGGCTCGCCGGCGCAGTCACGGGCCATCACGGGGTGTTCTATTACGTCGCCGACGCCGCAGGAACCACGGTATATGCGGGCGAAGGCCCCGCACTGTCGTCCCTCGTCGCAAGCAAACGTCCCGCCGAGGCGATCAATGCCCGCGAGCTGGCGAGCTGGCAGGAGCAAGGGAAGTCCTATCGTGGCGCGGTGCTTCGCGTGCAGGGCGACCCAAGCCGGAACATACGCCCCTATACCGTCGCCGTTGCGATGGACATCGATTTCCATCTCGCGTTTCTCGAAGACTTCAAGCGCATGCTGTGGTTGGCCACATGCGTTGTGCTGTGCATTGCGCTGCTGGTCGCCTGGCTGGCCGTCCAATGGGGGCACCGGCCCATTCGCAAGGTCAATGCCCGGATTCGCGCGATCCGCTCATCGCAATTGAACGTGCGTTTGAATCCCCGGGAAGTACCGCTCGAACTGGAGGAGCTTGTCGCCTCGTTCAACGACATGCTCGCGCGCATCGAGGACGGCTTCGTGCAGTTGGCGAATTTTTCAGCCGACATCGCGCACGAGCTGCGCACCCCAGTCACCAACCTGACCACGCAGACGGAGGTGGCCCTCGGTCAGTCCCGTTCCGCCGAAGAGTATCGGGAAGTGCTGTATTCCAACCTGGAGGAGTTCGGGCGCATGAGCCGGATGATCGGGGACATGCTGTTTCTCGCGCAGACGGAGAACGATCCGCACAATCTCCATCGGGTGGAGATGGACCTGGGCGATACGATCAAGGGGCTCTTCGACTACTTCGAGGCTTTCGCGGAGGATTGCAATGTGACCCTTTGTTTGCAGGGGCGGATCAAGCCAATAAGGGCCGATCGGGAGATGCTGCGGCGTGCCTTGAGCAACCTGCTATCCAATGCCATCCGCCACACCCCGCGCGGCGCTGCCGTCACAGTGCGGCTGGGTCAGGATCAAGGACGCACCACTGTGAGCGTCGAGAATCCCGGCAGCAAGATCGCTGATGAGGATCTGCCCAGGCTGTTCGATCGCTTCTACCGTGTCGATCCGTCGCGGCAACGCAAGGGAGAAGGCGCTGGGTTGGGACTCGCCATCGTCAAGTCGATCGTCGAGGCACATGGCGGTGATGTGCATGTGGCATCGGATGACACGGTAACGCGGTTCGATATTCTCCTGCCGCCAAACGACTGACGCACTGGCTTATGGGCGAGTGTCGGACCAAGGCCGCCCAGAAAACTCAGCATCCCGAGACCGGCGGCGCCGATGTCCGGTTCCGAGACGCATAGGCCATGGCATAGGTCAGCTCACCCGCCGTTTCGGCATGGAGGTGCAGCCATCAAGGCCACGAGTGGACCCGATTGGAGGAAGTTGAGGTAAGCATCCCTCATGTAGCAAGAGACGACTATAAAAGCGGAATGTGTAACCGACCGGCTGGCTCTCTTAGATTGCTGATGAAACCGTTAGATGGAATGGCCGCGCTGTCGCCCAATCTCCCAAGACACACCGCCGCCGCGCACTGTGGCGGCAAGCTGCTGCCCCAGCCGCTGCTCGATCACTGGGTGCCACGGCGCCAAGCTGAATCCCATGCCGTCATCGAGCATCGCATAGCGCCCACTGGCGAGCATGACCGAGCGCCGGTAGATGCCAGCCACGCGCTGCCCGTCCGCCACCGGGCGATGCGCCAGGCCGGTGTCGGCGGCTATGTCCTTGGCGGCCTCCGCCAGTTCCCGGTTGCGCAGCGTTCCCAGCAGGTCGCGGGCGAGGATCACACGCTGCCCGCGCCGCTCGGCCAGGCCCTGCTCTTCAAGAAAGTCGGCGCGCTGCTGCAAGGCTTCCTTGGCCTCGCCGCCGAAGCCCAGGTCGCCCAGCCCCTTGCCGCCGCCGATCAACTGTTGGTCTAGCCAAGTTGCGCCGATCACGCGGGCCTGCCGCTCGATGGGTAAGTGCGATTTCAGCTCCACCGCCACGCCACCCAGCCGTTGTGCGTCGTACTGGCGGCCACGTTCGGCCAGGTCGTCTGGCACCTTCCATAGTCCCTCGGCCACGCGCTCCACGATGCCAGCTCGGCGCAGGGCTTCCAGCCGGCGGACGTGAGCGGCAACAACCTCCTGCGGATCGCGCCCGGGCTTGGCCCGGCCCTGCTCGATTGCCAAGTGATGATCGGTACGGTACAGGCCATCGCTCGCCAGCGCGGCAATGTTCTTGTCGGCCGCCCGCACCTCGGCAGAACCGCGCGCCTCCACGACCGCGCCGGTGGGATATTTCGCCAGCTCGTCGCGGGCGTTCAACGCGACGTAGTGGGCCTTGCCGTCCACCCCGTCGATAACCAGATAACCGCGGTCATGCAGCTCGTCGGTCAGCCCCTTCGCGGCCACGCGACCGATGACGGTACGGCCATCCTCGCCCGGCTCAAACACCGCCAGCTCGCGCGGCTGGCCGCTCATCGCCCGCTGCATGGTGCGGATGATGTCGCCACGCTCGCCCAGGGCGCGCAAGGTCTTCTCCGCGTCCGCATGGACGGCCCAGGTGCCGGGCTGCGTCTCGTCGGCCAAACCCAGGCGCTGCAAGCGTTGCAGGCGGCCGATCAGCAGCAGGCGCTGGCGTCGCAGCCGGGGTTCGTTGAAGCGTTCGATCTGCACCCGGCCATCGTCGTCAGCCTCGCGTTGCAGCGTGCGGTCGAGGCTTGTCCACCGCTCCTGCTTCACCTCGCGCTGCATGGTCTGCTGGATATCCAGTTCGGTGCGCGGTCCCAGCCATTCGGTCGCCAGTTCGGCAGCCCGATGGCGGAAGCCGTGGGCGATATAGTCGCCCGCGATGATGAGGTCTTTGCCGGTGTCGTCGCGTCCGCGCACGATCAGGTGCGTGTGTGGGTTATCGGTGTTCCAGTGATCGACCGCCACCCAGTCCAGCCGCGTCCCTAGGTCGGCTTCCATCCGGTTCACCAGATGCCGGGTATAGGTGCGCAGGTCATCCAGCTCGGCCCCGTCCTCCGGGGAAACGATGAAGCGGAAATAGTGCCGGTCGTCGGCGCTGCGCTCCTTGAAGGCGTCGAGGTCGGCTTCGTCGGTCTGCGGCCCATAGGCCCGGCCCAGTTCTCTATCGCGGCCCACTCCGTCGCGCTCGATGTAGCGCAGATGCTTGGCGAGCGACTGCGGGCTGGCGTTGCGTTGATTGACCAACAGGGTCTTGATCGTCACGCGCCGCGACAGGGGCGTCAGCTTCGCCCCGGCGAAGCGTGCCGCCGTGTGGCCGCGCCCAAGCCGTGAGCCGGGCCGCTGGCCTGCGCCGCTGCCATTGCCACTGCCACTGCCTGCGGAATGGCGCATCGAGGACTTGCCGCCACTGGCCTTGCCGGCCTGCTTGAGCACCTTGGAAACGAAGCTCTGCCCCTGGCCCTTGCCTCGGCTCTTGGGGGCGCTGGTGCGCACGCGGAAATCGTCGTCGCCGCGGTCGGTCATGGCTGCGCCCCCCGCAAGCTACGGCGTGTCCTGTCGTACGAAGCACGCGGACATGCCTGCATTGGCGCGGGCCTCGCGCCCCACGCGGCACGGCGGCGAAGCCGCTGCGTGCCGCGCCACCCCCACGTGCAGACTGGCTTTCGACGCGGCCCGGTGCCGCGTCCTTTTGTCTTGCCTTCCGCCTTTGCCCTTCGCTGTCGCTCCGGGCGTCGGCGGCCCGGCGGCGCTGCGCTGCTTGCAGCCAGCGCGCCGGCTAACGCGGAAATGGCCGCAGGCCGGGCGCGTTCGAGGCAAGACGCCTGCACGTGGGACGGCTGCGCCGGATGTTGCGCGAAGCGCTGCTCGGATGCGCCCGCGCAGCACGCGCGACGACACGGCGGCAGCAGCCGGAACGGCATGCCCGATGGCACGATGAGATGCACGGCAACGTGCTGCGAATCGGCGGCCATCATGGGCGTGTCTCCAGCCAGACCGGATGCGCGACGCCGATCACGTCGGATGCGCTGACCGGGCCGAAATAGCGGCTGTCGAACGATGCCGGATTGGTCACGCTCAACAGGAACAGTTCGCCCTCGGCCAGCGGACGGCAATGCGGCCAGGATGGCAGCGGCCGGCCCAGCCGGTCGGCAGGCAGCGCGGCGGCCGCAGGCACGCCGTCGATGCGTACCTGCCCGGCGACGATGCAAACGTGTTGCGGCGCGACCGCGCCCACACGTTTGAGTAGCGGCACGCGGGTCGGCAGGTAGCCGCGCTGCGCAGCCAGCATGGCGGCCCTGTCGGGCAGCGGCACCAGCACGATGCTGTCCACGGACAGCGGACGTGGCAGCGAGGCGGTGCGCGGGTCGAACGGTTCGATGCGATACCAACCGACCGCCACGCTGTCGGACGGGTTGTAGGTCAGACGCGGCAGCGGCGACACGAAAGCTGCCCAGACCAGTGCAGCGAAGCCGACAGCGGCGAAGCCGGCCAGCGCGAGGCGAGCGCGTCGGCGCGAGCGAGAATGCGGCACGGCTTCGTGCGTGCATGTGGTGTTGGATTGGGTCGTCATGGCAGCGCCCTCCCGGCCAGCCAGGCGGCGTGCCGCTCGGCGGTGTATTCGGGCAGCGGCAGGCGGGCCGCCAGACGGTTGCCCAGCGTGCGCCAGTACGCGGGCGACACGTCGATGGCGGTGATGCCCTGCGCGTCGATACCGTCGATGCGTTCCAGCACGGCACGCACCGCGTTCTCGCCTTCGGCGTGCAGCAGCAGGCGTGCGCCGGGCCGCACGCCGGGAATGCGCTGCATGTCGTCCAACGGCGTGGCGGCTTGCATCACCATGAGCTGCCAGCGAATCGTGCCGTAGTCGTTTGCTTCCCAGCGCACGCGGCAGAACATTGCACGCGGCAGGAACACCGCGCAGCGCCGCCAGCGGTCGAGCCGCAGCGTGCGCGCCGGTTCGCCGAAACGCAGGTAGAGCTTGAAGCGCGGTTCGATGTGGGCGAGCGATACGCGAGTCAGCGGCACGCTGCCAGCCTGGCCGGCGAGCGTCGAAAGCGAAGGCGGCGGCGCAGCAGCCGGTGCAGCCGTCGCCGCCTGAGCGGCAGGCAAGGCGGATGCGTTCATGGCAGGTTCTCCGTGCGGTTGTCGGGGAACTCTCGTTCCAGCAGGCCGCGCAGCAGTTCGGCCACGGTCACGCCCTGGCCGAAAGCGGCGATCTTGATGCGAGCGCGAAGCGCCGGCGTCACGTCGAGGGTCAAGCGTGCGGTGTAGAGGTCGCCCTTGTTGAGCGCATCGGCATCGCCCTGGCGAATCCACGCCTCGGCGTGCGGATTCGCGGGCGGACGTGCGCCGATGCCGACGCGCTTGCTACGAGGGCTGCTCATGCCGGCCACCGCAGCAGTTCATCGGCGAGCGCGGCGATCTCACGTGCGGCGGCGCTGTCGGGCGCCGTCTCGCGGGCGAGCCGGCCAGCGGCCACGCTGTCGGCGAAGACGATGCGCTGGCGCACTTCGCTGCGCAGCGCCTGCACCGGCTGTTCGGCCAGCGATTGCCGTGCTTCTCTGCCGATGATGGTGGTGCTGACGCGCCGATTGATGACGAAGGCCGCGCGCAGCGCAGGCCGGAACACCTGTGCCTCGCGGATCAGCGCCACCATCTCGGCGCTGGCCCACAGGTCATACGGGCTGGGCTGCACGGGAATCAGCACGCGCTCGGCTGCCAGCAGTGCGGAACGCGCCAACGCGGCGATGCGCGGCGGGCCGTCGATGATGACGTGATCGGCGCGGCGGGCCAGCTCCGGCGCTTCCTGATGCAGCGTTTCGCGGGCGAGGCCCACGGCGCTGAACAGCCGTGGCAAGCCCTGCTGGCTTCTGCGCTGCGTCCAGTCGAGCGATGAACCCTGCGGGTCGGCGTCCAGCAGGATGACGTGCAGGCCGCGCATCGCCAGCTCGCCGGCGATGTGGGTGGCGAGCGTGGTCTTGCCGACGCCGCCTTTCTGGTTGAGAAACGCGACGATCATGGCGCGGCCCTCCCTGCTGGAAAGCCGGCCTGGCCGTGCCGTTTTGTGGTTGTCCACCGAAACGGCGCGCTTCTACTAAAAGTTAGAGATTTATAGTTAGGTAAGTTAGAGGGGATGCAAACCCGCGCCGTTACTGGCTTTGCGGCGTTTTCGTACTCCTGATAGCACGAGGGTCGTACTCCCGATAGCACGATACCCGGTACTCCTGATAGCACGAGGCCGTCCACACCTTTTCCCGCAGTTATCCCCGTGCCGTGGACGGCACGGGCCGGAAGGTCAGGAGTTCCAGCCTTTCGCCCGGCATCGGCTCGATGCCCAGGACGTAGCCGGGCAGCGACTGACGCGCGACCAGCACGCGCAGGTCGTAGGCGAAGTCCGAGAAGCGCGCCGCGCTGCCAGACTTGCGGTGCAGGTGCCGGAAGTCGAATTGCCAGCCGTGTTCCTGCCGCCCGCCGTGCTTGCGCACCAGGCGGTACAGCCAGCGCTCGATGCCGCCCTTCAAGCGGAAATAGGCCGGGTCGATGGTCAGCACCAGGGCGGCGTCGAGCACGCCGGCATAGAACCAGTCGGGCAGGATCAGCTCGATGCCCAGCGGCGTGCCGCTGGCGTCGGCCAGCGCGCGCCATTCGTTCACCCATGAAAAGCGGTGCAGGCGCCTCCCGGTGGTTTCGCGGATGGACGTTGCCACGCTGGTCGATTGCAGCCGGTCGAGAGCGGCCTTGAGGCGCTGGTAGTCGTTGAGGGACGTGCCGCGCCCGATGAAGCGCAGGATTTCGTAGGGCGTGGCGTGTATCCAGCGCGACGGGCGAATGCCTGCGTCGCGCGCCTCCACGATCTGCGAGGCCGCCCAAATCAAGACGTCGGCATCCCATATCGTGGCGATGCCGTGCTCGGCCGTCCCTTCCACGCGGATGGTGATGTTCCCGCTGCGGAAGTCGATCGGCGCCGTGCGCCGCGACTTCGCCAGCGAGAAGAACGGAAAGGCCATCAAGTCCTGGCTGTCGCGCGGCGCCATGCCGTCGCCCGGCAGCGCGCGGAACAGGTCGAGCTGTTCCCGCTGCTGTGATCGCTGCCCCGGCGGCAGCGATGGGCTGGACATGACGATGGCCACCGGCGAGCCGACGATCAGCGGCCATCACGGTAGTCGCCCGCGTGACGCTCGGCATATTCCGGGTCGGACGTGGCCTCGTAGCTGCGCTGGTCGGCCCAGGCATCGAGGTCAGCCACCGCGTACATGACGCGGCGGCCGAACTTGCGGAACTTGGGGCCGCCGCCGATCACGCGCTGCTTCTCCAGCGTGCGCGGCGACAGCCGCAAGTATTCGGCGGCTTCGTCGTTGGTCAGGTAGCGTTGGGGCTGCACGGGCGCAGCGACAGCAGGCCGCAAGGGAGCGGGTCGCATGGGATGTACCTCCATCAAGCCCGGCCACACCACGCGGCCGGATAGAGGCACTTTCAAGAAAGCAAGGCTTCCTGCTCAGGGACGTTTTGCAGGGGATGCAGCGCGTCCCTGTGCAACGGGCGGAAGCTGTGCAAGGCGGCGGTAGCCGCCGCGCATCAGCGCATCGCCCCTGTGTACCAACCGGCGAACGCGGGCACGCAGGGCGCTGTCCGCGTGCCAGTCGGCGGCGACGGCATCAGCGCCAAACAGCCCTTCGGCCACGTCGCGCAAGGACGCGCCCGCCAGGGTGCCGTCGAGCGCCTGGAGCGTGTTCAACTCCAACAACGCAGCGGCTGCCGGCCGTGGCCGCGCCGTTCCCGCTGGCGCCGCATCGCCGGCGACGGCGAGCTTGTCCAGTTCGGCCGCCAGCGCCTGATAGCGTCCGCAGGATGCGGCGCAGGCGCGGATGGCATAGGCGTAGGCCATGCCGTCAGCCAAACCGGGGGCGATCACCAGCCGCAGGCAGCAGCCCGGCCAGCGTGTCAGCAGCAGCAGGCGCTTGCCATCGTGGATCAGGCGCTTCTGGCCGGGAAGGCACCAGAACGCGAAGGCCACCGCGTCGGGCGGCGGGTCGGCGTCCGGGTAGAGCTGCACCACCGCATCGTGATCGGGGAACCAGGCCGGGTGCGCGTCGCGCGCATCCAGGGCGGGATCTTCCAGCAGGCGCAGTCCCCAGCGCGCGGCAGCCTCTGGCCGGCGGCGCCGGCGCAGCCAGTCGCGGCGGTAGTCGGGGTGGCGGCGCAGGTATTCCCACGCCAGCGCGGGGCCGTCGAGATGCAGCGTGTAGAGATACGCGGCGGTCGGATACCAGTGTTCGGCGCTCGGGTCAGCCATGACGCAACCTCCTGTCGTTCAGCAGGAACGTCGCCACGGATTCCGCCGTGCGGGAGCTATCGAGTCGCCATCAAGTCGTCATCGAAATCGGGATAAGCTGTAACTGCTGGTGTCAAGACTGATTCGCTCCAGGGCATTGCGGAAATCGTCTGAATGCGACGGCTGCGCCGCCACGAAAATGGCGCGCAGCATGGAGCACCGTGCAGAAGCCCGCACCAAAGATCATGACTGTTTGCAACAGAACGCACCGCTTCGGTGCAAGAGTGCGGATTCAGACCGAGCAGGTCTTGGGTAAGACTGAAATAGTCAGAATGCGCCGTCGTTGGCTGGGATTGTTCAGTCGGTGATCGAGCCGTTTTCCTCGGCCAGCCGCAGGTACTCCGACAGCCGCCGCACCGGCTGGAAATAGCGATCGCGCATCACGGGTTGCTTGTGCGGCCCGACGATGGACGCCAGATCAGACAGCTTCACATGGCCCAAACCGGGCATCCCTATTCCCAGGTCGATCAGTCCCCATGCCGTATCGCCATCGGTCGGGTCGAGCGCGGCCAGCAGCCAAGTGGCGTGCGCGTCAGGGGTGAACAGTCGCACCGCCGGCATCGGGTCGATGCCCCGATCAGCGGCGCGTGCCGCGCCGACGGCGAGCAGTTGCGCCCGCTGTTCAGCGGTGACGAGCGGCTGGGTCATGGCCCGAATCCCCACGCATCCGAGGATGTACGGATACGATTTTCCACCGAAGCGCGGAACCGCCGAAGCGGATGCGTGCTTTGGCGGGAAAGCACGAAGGCGCAAGCCATCGAATCCGTACATGCACGGAAACGCAGAAGCGGAATTACGCAGGCCAGGAAAGACACGGATGCGGTTCCCCGATTCTGTCGGAATCCGCCCATGCGGATTTCCGTAAAAGCACGAAAGCGGCTCGGCCAGGCAGGAATGAACACTTTAGATTGTAGCCCTATTGGGTGCAATGGGCTGTCATCTTGGTTTTTACGGGGAAACCAAGTTGGTGACAGCGAAACACTCATTGGCGACGGCAATACGGACGGTCAGGAAAGCGCGCGGCTTGAGCCAGGAAGCGTTCTCCGACGTGTCCAGCCGCACCTACATGAGTTCGCTGGAACGTGACTTGAAAAGCCCGACCATGCACAAGCTGACCGAGCTGTGCGAGGTCATGGACGTGCATCCGTTGACGTTGCTGACGCTGGCCTATGCCGGCGACAGCACGCGCAAGGCCGATCAGCTTCTGGCGCAGGTGCGCCAGGAGCTTGAGGCGGTGTTGAAGGAACGCGACACGCCGTAGGCGCGTGCGTGACGTGCTGCGCCAGCAGCACGGCGCCCCGCCGCAATGGGCGGGGCGCGGTGGGCGGCCGTCAGGCCGCCTTGGGCTTGCTGCGCGACCAGATCAGGTCGTGCGTGCCGTCCTCGTTCTCGATCAGGCGGGCATAGACCGTCGCCGGGAACGAAGGATCGTCGAGGGATACGGACACGTAGGGCCGCCCGGCTTCGCTGGTCTTCTTCCACGCCGCGCCGATGTCGTGGCCGGGCGCCTGAAGGCGGAAGTCGGGGGCGTTCTCGGTGTCGCCCTTGTCGTTGGGAATCAATTTGACCTTGACGTTCAGGGTCAGGGTGCGGAGCTGGCCGGTGAAGCCGTCTTTCTCTGCGGTGAAGGTGCCAATGTTAGCCATGATGTTTCTCCTTTCGGGTTGAACAAGGTCGCGCCAGTGCGTCCTTGTTGTGATCCGGCCGGCGGGGGATGGGCTGGCCGCACCGCGCAGCGGTCGCAACACCGTGGAGAGCCTGGAAGCGAAAAGAATTTGTCCCGCGAGGAATGCGCGCAGCGCAGGGGAAATTGTTTTCGCTGGAAGGTTGCGGCCATGAAGCCCAAGGCGCAGCCGTTCCCTCGCCAGGATTCACGACAAGCCAAGGACGCACAGGCCGCCCGCTCCCGAATGGAGACGTGGCCGACTCGGCATCCCCGCGTGACGGCTTCACCGGCTTGCGCCCTGACGCGGGCAAGGCCAACACCCCAACGACGAGCGAGAACGCTCCTTGCCGCGGATTGCGGCGACGGGCTTGAGGCGTGGCGTGAATGCTCCATAGCGAGGCCGGGTGGCGTGTCGGTGAACCGCCCTTCGTGACGTACAAGCGCGAACCGCCAGCGTCGAGGACGGCACGCTTTGGCACAACCTGCCGCAGCAAGCCGGGGCGTAGCACCACAAGCCCCGCCCATTGCGGCGGGGCGCCATCGAAACCTTGCCCGCGTCAGCGGGCGCCGATCGCCGTACCGCGTGCAAGGCACTTGCACGTCCGCCACGTCGCCGCCTGGTCGAAGGCGGCGACGTGGCGATTTTGCTTTGGACGCTGGAACCGGGCGCGGCCACCGCCGCGCCCGGATTTTCGACCACCGGCCCCAAGGCGGAACGGCTTGGGGCCGGTGCAGCTCGTTATTCCTTGGTTTCGACAATCCACCACATGGCACCCGGCAAGGCGCGGCCCGTGATGGGGTGCAAGTCGGTCAGGTCGGCGCGGGCTGTCCAGCCGCGAGGCGGACGGTAGCCGCGCACGTTGCCTTCGCCGTGCCAGCGGCGAGCGCGTACCGTGCCGGGCGCATAGATCGCCGCCATGCGCGGGCGGCTGGTGGTGGTGCGGGTCATGGGGGCTTCTCCTTCAAGCGAAGCGCCCCGGTCGAGGCCGGGGCGCTTGCCTTCGGCGCGGGTCAAGCGGCCAGTGCCTCGGCGGGTTCATCCGCCATTGCCTCGGCATCCTCCGGGGCGTCCTGCGCCTGCGTTTCCTGCGGCGCAGCTTCCGGGCCTTCGGTGTTGAAGATGGCGGGCATCCAGCCCGTACCATCGGCCAGCCGTTCCGCCTCGCTGGCAATGTCGGCCTTCTTCAACTTCGCCAGCCGGGCAGCGTGCGACGGTGCGAACTCGCCCACGGCTTCCAGAATCGCGGCCTTCGGCACATGCTGGAAATACCCGTCTGCGGTGGGCTGCCACCATGCGGCCATGTCTAGGCCCACGGCCTGCGCCAGTTCCGCGCCCGGCTGGTGCGCCGTGGCGCGAGGCGTCACCACGTCCACGGTCGCCGCCACGCATACCGCCAGCAGCCGCACCAGTTCGCCTTGCTCCATCGCCAGCAGCGCGGCGAACAGTTCGGCGCTGTCCTGCGGCAGCGCTTCGCTCGCGACCTGCTGCAACTCGCGCAGGGCGACGGCGGCGGGCGATTCGGGCCAGTCGGGGGCCATGCCTTCCAGCCGGTCTTGCACTTTCAGGCTCACGCCCAGCGGCAAGTCGTGGCCGTAGTGGTTGTCCTGCAAGACGCTCTGCACCATGCCATGCACCAGCGCGGCCAGCGCGACTTGCGGATGCCGGGCGACTTCGATTTGCAGCGCGGCGGTGCGGTGCGCGCTCAACCGCTGCGCCAGCCGGTCGGACAGGCTCGCGGCCTTGGGCTGCTCGGTGTCCTCGCCTTCGTCGTCGTTCCCGGCTTCGCCTTCCGCGCTGCCGAAACCCTGCCGCAAGCGTTCCAGCGTGCGCAGCGCCTTGGCTTCGGCTTCGCGCAGCAGCCCGCGATGAATCACAGCTTCGCCGCTGCGGTCGAGGGTGACGATGGCACCGGCCACGGCGCGCACGTCCGGGGCGTAGCCCTGCAAGGCGTCCTCCACGGCTTGCAGTTCCCCGGCGACCTGTTCGCGGCGCGGTTCCAGCGCCTCGGTCTTGTCCTCGTCCTCGGCGTCGTAGGCTTCTTCCAGTTCGGCGTCGATCTTGTCGAGACGGGTTTGCAGCGAGGCGATGCGGCGGGCTTCGCGGGCGTTCGGTTCGCGGCGCTGGCGCGGCGCGTTCTGGAACGCCTGTCGCTCGGCGTAACTCATGTGCGGCACGGCTTCCACCCACGCCCAACCCTCGGCGCGCACGTCCCCGGCCAGTGCATCCAGCTTTCCGCGCACCAGCGTTTCCAGCAGCGCGGCGTCGGTCAGGTAGGTTCCGGCATCGCCTTCCGCGAACAGGTCGCGGCGGATACCGCCGCCCGCCACCGTGTAGGCGTCCAGCCCGGCAAAGCGCACCAGCGGATGCGTGGCGTCGATTTCGCGTTCGGTCAGGCGTTCGCGCAGCGCGGATGCGCCACGCTGCCATTCGGGCGCACCGTAGAACGCGCTTTCCTGCGCGGCGTGGTCGTCGGTGATGGTCAGGGCCATCAACTGTTCCAGCGTGACGGCTGCGGCCCGGTAGTCGGCCAGCAGGCGCGGCGAGACGTTGGCCAGCTTCAAGCGGCGCTGCACCACCAGCGGGGACACGCCGAAGTCGGCGGCAATGTCTTCGATGGGGCGGCCTTCCTTGACCAGCGCGGCGAACGCCTCGAACTGGTCGGCGGGGTGCATCTGCTCGCGCAGCAGGTTTTCGGCAAGGCTCACGGTGCGCGCCGAGGCATCGAGCACCAGCAGGCACGGCACCTCGTAATCGGCGGCGATGCGCTTCTTCTTCGCCAGCAGCTTCAACGCGGTCAGGCGGCGGTCGCCCGCCACCACTTCGTATTGCTCGCCATCGGCGGTAAGGATGACGACGAGATTTTGCAGCAGCCCAATGCGGGTGATGCTCGCGGCCAGTTCGGGAATGGACAGGCGCGGGGTCTTGCGTGCGTTGCGCTTGGAGCGGCGCGGCAGCAACTGCGAGAGCGGAACCAAAATCAGGTTCTTGGTCGGGTCGGCCACTTCCAGCGGCGCGGCAGTTTCGATGGCGCGGGTTTCGGTTTGGGTAACGGCATTCATGGTGATAACTCCTTGCGGTTAGGGATGCAGCAGCGAGAGAAGCGGCAAGGGCTGCTGCCTGCCCCTGCCGCGTAGGGATTCAGGCTTTCAACTGGCGCATGCCATCGGCCAGCAGCCAAAGCGCACGGTTGAGGCGGATGTTCTGGTCGATGCCCTGCACCGGGCGGGTTTGGTGGCGGCGTCCGTTGGCGCTGCGTCCGCGCAGGCCGCCTTGGGTCAGGTTCTCTTGCGTGCGGTTGAACACGCTCCACAAGTCCGGGCGGCGGTCATCAAAGCGGCGCGGCATCAGGATTTGCGATTCCGTGATGGGCGCGGGCTTGTCGGGGTCGTCGTACTTGAGGGCCAGCGCGGCGCGGGCGAACACTTCGGATTCGCCATCGTTCAAGGTGATGGCACGCATGGAATCGCGGGATTCCTGCACGCGGTCGAAGCCGCGCAGGACTTCGTAAGCGCCTTCGATGACGGAACCGGCCACGTCGCCTTTGTGGGGCACTCGCACATCGGCCACGGTGTCGCCGCAGACAAGGCCATTGCTGCACACGAACCGGAACATTCCGGCCAGCATCTGATAGCTGCTCGTGCCGTCATGCGAGTTCAGCAGCACGATTTCGTTAGCCTCCGCGCCGTTGATCTGGCTGGCGTGGCGCAGGCGCAGCATGTGTTTGGTGTAGTCGCGGCGGTCGTCGTGGCGCACGCGGGTCTGCGCTGCCATGAATGGTTCAAACCCTTCCTTGCGCAGTTCCGCCAGCACGGCGGCGGTCGGGATATAGGCGTACCGCTCGGAACGGCTTTCGTGCGGGGCGTCCGCGAAGATGGACGGCGCGACCTTGCGGATTTGATCGTCGGACAGCGGGTAATCGCTGCGCAGCGACGGCGAACGGGAAGCGAATCGGGATGCGAGTTGCATGGCATTTCTCCTGACGAAAAGGGTTTGCTGTTCAAACCGCACACCGGATTCCTAGATTCGGAGCCCAGCCTTTCGGCTGTTCGGTGCGGTCGGCACGAGGAACCCGGTTGGCCCTGTTGCCACCGTCTTTCCTGAGTTCATCGCCCGCGGCCAAAGGAGCGCGCGGACGGGGGCCGTCAAGGAGACAAGCGCAGGGTTGGTGCGGCCCGCAGCGCAGCGAGGACACGGCCCTGCGCGCCTTGACGGCACACGGGAGCGGGCTACGGTCGCGGGTAAGGTGATGAAGTCAGGGGAGACGGCTGAACAAGGCAACGGCCATCCCTGTGTGCCGACCGCACGCAAGCGAAGCGCGCAGGCCCGAAGCTGGAAGCCGGGCCGAAGGCGTCAGCCGAGCGGAGCGAGGGAACGATGGAAGCCCGAAGGGGGCGAGACGCCGCAGGCGGCTCGATGCGAAGCACGACAGCGCGACCGGCCATGCTTTTTGGCCGGGGACGCCCATGCAGTCGTGGAGATGCAGCGTGGATCTTCTATGGTGGGCAAGCAGCCTTTGCAGCATCGGTATGGCCGCGCCGGCGCAGCCGGGGCGGCGGTGTTGCAGGGGCGCCAAGCGAAGCGCGGCGGGGATGTGCCGAAGGCACTTCCCCTGGAGTGCAAGCGCCAGCGCGCAGCGCCGCAGGCGCGAAGTCATCGGCACCAGGGCGCAGCAGAAAAAAAGTGCGCCACCCCGCAGGGCAGCGCACCGGATGGCACTAGGTGCGATCAGGTCGCCGTCATCGTCTGCAACTGCTCGATCACGCCGGGTTCGACGAAGACGCACGACTGGTCGGCCGCGATCGGCACGTTGAACACCTGCGCGAAGGCTTCGCGCTTGAGGTGCGCCAGGCGCCCCGTCCGGTACGCCTGTTCGGGCTTCATGCGGCCGCTGGCCTGCGAACCGCTGCGTTGCGGATCGCATTCGACCAGCGCGACAAAGCCATCGTCGGACAGCTTCTGATGCTCGGGGCACAGGCCCCAGCCGGTCGCCGTATGGCGCTCCATGCTCGCGCGCAGGCGGCGATCCAGCAGGACGGCGCCGGTGTCGAAGCGAGTACCGCAGACAAGGCAAACGTGTTGTTCAAGCGAAACGTGCGATTTGTCGTTCATGACGATCTCCGGTTGCTCGGGCGGAATTGCCCGGAACCGGCGCCAGCACGGCGCAGCGCAAGCAGTCAGGGGTCGCAGACGGCCGCCAGGACGCAAGCGCGCAAGGCGCGTGCAGCCCTTGACGGCGAGAACGCCGTGATACGGTGAAGGGACACAGCAAGACCGCCCCCCTCAACGCGACACCCACACCTGCCTTTGGCAAGTGCGCAGCACGCGCAGGCCCGCGAGGGCCGGAGCTGCGCCACCGGGCGCAGCAAAAAGGGGGCCGAAGCCCCCTCGATCAGATCAAGCCACGTTCGGCGAAAGACGTGGTGGTGCCGCCCGCCACGATGATGTGATCCAACGTGCGAACGTCCACCAGCGCCAGCGCCTGCCGAAGCTGCGAGGTCATTGCCCTGTCGGCCGCGCTCGGCTCGGGGTTCCCGCTCGGGTGATTGTGCGAAATGATGACCGCCGCCGCGTTGAGCCGCAGCGCCTCCTTGACCACTTCGCGCGGATGAACCTCTGCGCTGTCGATCGTGCCGCGGAACATCTCGGCATAGTCGATCAGCCGATGGCGCGTATCGAGGAACAACACCGCGAAGACTTCGTGCTCGAAACCGGCCAGCTTGGCGCGCAAGTAGTCCTTGACCGCCGCCGGCGAAGTGAACTCGTCACCGCGCTGCATCTTCTGGTCGATGACCTGGCGCGCGGCTTCGAGAATCTGGTCGGCCGATGCCTGACGGTAGCGCCCGCGCGAGTCACGCAGCATCAGCGGGGCATCGAAGGAAGGAATGGACAGTTGCGACATGATCGTGCTCCGGTTGCTCGGGCGGAATTGCCCGGAACCGGCGCCAGCACGGCGCAGCGCAAGCCGTCACAGGGGCGAAGACGGCCGCGGCCGCAAGCGTGCGAGCACGCGCAGCCCTTGACGGCGAGAACGCCGTGGTACGGTGAAAGGGAACAGCAAGACCGTCTAACCCCGCCCACACATGCCCGCATTCGGCAAGCGAAGCGCGCAGGCACGGATCATCGAGCCGGGCCGGAGGCGTCAGCCGAGCGAAGCGAGGGAACGATGGAAGCCCGAATGGGGCGAGACTCGCGCAGCGAGGCTCGATGCGCAGCACGACAGCGCGACGGCGGCACGCCGGGACGCCATGAGCCTTTGTGTGTTGCTCACTTGCACAATGATTCAATAAATGTTGTATTATCGAATAATGAATGAAGATCAAGCCGTTTCCGCCCTCGGTGCCTTGGCTCACACCCAGCGGCTGCGCGTATTCCGCGCCCTGGTGGTCGCCGGCCCCGAGGGACTGACGCCCAGCGTCCTTGCCGACCAGCTCGACGTGGCCCGTAACTCCCTGTCCTTCCACTTGAAGGAATTGGCCCATGCCGGCCTCGTCACCATCGAGCAGCAGGGCCGCAATCTGATCTACCGCGCCGACTTCGCCCGGATGAACGGTTTGCTCGGCTACATGACCGAGCACTGCTGCCAAGGCGGTGTCTGCGAGGTTTCCGACACAACCACCCGCTGCGACTGTTGACGCCATGACCACCTACAACGCCTTGTTTATCTGCACGGGCAACTCTGCCCGCTCCATCCTTGCCGAAGGCTTGCTCAACGAGCTAGGCCAAGGTCGCTTCCACGCCTATTCCGCCGGCAGTCACCCAAAGGGCGAGGTTCATCCGCTGGCGCTTGCCACGCTGGAGCGGCTGCGCCTGCCGAAAACCGGCTACCGCAGCAAGAGCTGGGACGAGTTCATGAAACCCGATGCGCCGGTGTTCGACTTCATCTTCACCGTCTGCGACAACGCCGCCGGCGAGGCGTGTCCGCTGTGGCCGGGCAAGCCCGTGTCGGCCCACTGGGGCGTACCCGACCCGGTTGCGGTCGAAGGCACCGATGAACAGCAGCGCAAAGCGTTCCTCGATGCAGCGATCACGCTGCGTCGGCGCATCGAGCTATTCCTGTCGCTGCCATTGCAGCGTCTCGATGCCATGTCGTTGCAGCGCGAGCTGCGCGACATTGGCCGCCAGTGAGGCTCGCCCGATGACCGCAACCGATACCGCCGGCCCCGCGCCGGCCACCTCCGCCATGAGCGTCTTCGAGCGTTACCTGACGGTGTGGGTGGCGCTGTGCATCGTTGCCGGCATCGCGCTCGGCCAGTTCGCGCCGGGGGTGTTCCAGGCCATCGGCCGCATGGAGATCGCCCAGGTCAACCTGCCGGTCGGGCTGTTGATCTGGGTGATGATCGTGCCGATGCTACTGAAAGTGGACTTCGGCGCACTCGGCCAGGTCAAGCAGCACTGGCGCGGCATCGGCGTCACCCTGTTCGTCAACTGGGCGGTCAAGCCGTTCTCGATGGCGCTGCTGGCGTGGATCTTCATTCGTCAGGTCTTCGCCGACTGGCTGCCGGCTGACCAGCTCGACAGCTATATCGCCGGCCTGATCCTGCTGGCCGCTGCCCCGTGTACCGCAATGGTGTTCGTCTGGAGCCGGCTGACCGGCGGCGATCCGGTGTTCACGCTCTCACAGGTGGCCTTGAACGACACCATCATGGTGTTTGCCTTCGCGCCGATCGTCGGCCTGCTGCTGGGCCTGTCGGCCATTACGGTGCCGTGGGACACGCTGCTGGTGTCGGTGGTGCTCTACATCGTCATCCCGGTCATCCTCGCGCAGCTCTGGCGTCGTGCGCTGCTGCGCCGGGGCCAAGCCGCGTTCGATCGGACACTGGAACGCATCGGCCCGTTGTCGATCGCGGCGCTGCTGCTGACGCTGGTGTTGCTGTTCGCCTTCCAAGGCGAAGCCATCCTGCGTCAACCGCTGGTGATTGCCATGCTGGCCGTGCCCATTCTGATCCAAGTGTTCTTCAACTCCGGGCTGGCGTACTGGCTCAACCGCAAGGTAGGCGAGAAGCACAGCATCGCCGGCCCCTCGGCACTGATCGGCGCATCCAATTTCTTCGAGCTGGCCGTGGCCGCCGCCATCAGCCTATTCGGCTTCCATTCCGGCGCAGCACTCGCAACAGTGGTCGGCGTGCTCATCGAGGTGCCGGTGATGCTGCTGGTGGTGCGCGTGGTCAACCGCTCGCGTGGCTGGTACGAACGCCGCGCGACCGCTTCGTAATCTTCAAGGTCATCCCATGAACACCATCACGATCTACCACAACCCCGCCTGCGGCACCTCGCGCAACGTGCTCGGACTGATCCGCAACAGCGGCGAAGAACCGACCATCATCGAGTACCTGAAAACGCCGCCCGATCGCGACACGCTCCAGGCGTTGATCGCCGCGATGGGCGTGCCGGTGCGCGCTGTGCTGCGCGAGAAAGGCACACCCTATGCCGAACTCGACCTGGGCAAACCGAAGTGGAGCGATGACGACCTGATCGGTTTCATGCTCCAGCATCCCATCCTCATCAACCGGCCGATCGTGGTCACGCCGCTGGGCACGAAACTGTGTCGGCCCTCGGAAGCCGTGCTCGATCTGCTGCCGCAGCCGCAGCGCGGCGCGTTCAACAAGGAAGACGGCGAGCCGGTGGTCGATCAGGACGGCCGCCGTGTCTGAATCCCGTCTCGACCTGCCGAACATCGACACGGCGCTGTTCCAGCAACCGGACACCGAACACCTGTTCGCGCCGGCACGGGCCACGCACGCGCCGCGCTTCCTGCTGCTCTATGGCTCGCTGCGCGAGCGCTCGTTCAGCCGTCTGGCGGCCGAAGAAGCGGCCCGCGTGCTGCGGGCGCTGGGCGGCGAAACCCGATTGTTCAATCCGTCCGGGCTGCCTCTGGTGGACGATGCGCCGGCCGATCACCCGAAGGTCAAGGAACTGCACGAACTGGTGCAATGGGCCGAGGGCATGGTGTGGAGTTCGCCGGAACGCCACGGCGCGATGACCGGCCTGATGAAGACGCAAATCGACTGGATTCCGCTGTCGGTCGGCGCGGTGCGCCCGACCCAGGGCAAGACGCTGGCGGTGATGCAGGTATCGGGCGGCTCGCAGTCGTTCAACGCCGTCAACCAGATGCGCGTGCTCGGCCGCTGGATGCGGATGTTGACCATCCCGAACCAGTCCTCGGTCGCCAAGGCGTACCAGGAGTTCGACGAGGCCGGACGCATGAAGCCCTCGGCCTACTACGACCGCGTGGTGGACGTGATGGAAGAACTTATGAAGTTCACGCTGCTCACGCGCGACGTGGCGCCGTATCTGGTGGATCGGTACAGCGAGCGCAAGGAAACTGCCGAGGCGTTGAGCCGGCGCGTCAGCCAAGTCGCGATCTGAGCGCCAAGTCAGGAATTTCCGATGCCGTCGCGCTGCTCAATCTGCAAGCGCGCCCGCTCCGTCGCCTGCTGCAACCGCTCGCCCAGCACGGCACGCGGCGGCAAGGTGGTCAGGTACTCGGCCACGTGAATGCCCGACTTATCCAACTCCAGCAGTTCAATTTGCTCGCGCTTCTTGCCCGTGCAGAGGATGATCCTGCGTATTTCGGCGATGGTGATCAGACGTTTCGGTGAACGTGATCGGTCTG